>CBIHPB010000176.1:0-7660 GCA_966211485.1 uncultured Bdellovibrio sp. | reverse complement strand
GGACCCGGGCCGGGACCCCACTGCAGGTCGCGCGTGCGCACTGGTTGGCTTCACGAGCCTTCTGCAAACTGGAAGATCCTAAATTTGCTTTGCTGCATGCTCAGATGTGCGATTTTTTCACCAAGCAAGCTCGCGACCGCCGCGATTTTGACGAGGCATTTGCGATGGAAGCTCTGGCTCGGGCGGCGGCCTTGAAGGGCGACAAAGAGCAGGCCATCCGGCTGAAGCGTGACGCAAAAAATATTGGGCTCAAGATCCGCGATCCGCAGGACAAACTGAATTTTGAAGCGCAGTTCTTTGCCCTGTCTTGGTTTCATATCGAAGGTATGGAATGATTCGGATTTTTCAAGCCCTGCTCAAATCGATCGTGGATTTGCTTCATCCGCGCATGCTGATGCTTTTGCTGCTTCCGCCTCTTGGAGCTTTGATGCTTTGGGGTGGGATTGGTTATGCTTTTTGGGATCAGCTTTTGGTGATCTCACAAAGCTTTGGTGAAAAATTTCTGTTTATCCAAAGCATTCCCCCTTGGGTGACCGAGTGGTTTGCCCTGACTCCGGGTTCGGTGGCCACAGCCCTGGCCGGATTGATCGCGCTGCTTTTGATTATTCCACTGACGATTTTGACCTCGATGCTGATCACCTCGATTGCGGTGATGCCAATTGTGCTGGCCCATATCGCTCAAAAATTTCCGGAACTGGAAAAGCGCGGAAAAAATGCCTTGATCGGATCGACCCGAAACATGATCGTTTCTTCTATCGTGTATTTGATTTTGTGGGTGTGCAGTCTTCCGCTTTGGATGATCCCAGGGCTCAGCATTGCCCTTCCGCTTTTCCTCAACGGTTACTTGAACTATCGCCTGTTTGCGTATGATTCTTTGGCCGATTTCGCCTCGCCTCGGGAAATTCAGGTGTTGCTGGGACGAAAGCGCATCGACTTTTTGATTTTAGGTGTGATCACTTCAGCCCTGGTGCTGGTGCCGCCTTTGTTTTTGATCCTTCCAATCTATAGCGCGCTTTGCTTTGCGAGATACGCTTTGCTTGAGCTCAAGGATCTTCGAAGCCGATGAGCACCAATGACAAGCCCAAGGACCGAATTCCGCGCCGAGATCCGTTTCAAGAAGATGAATTGGACCTCCAACAAGCTCGGGAAAAACTGGGCCGCGATCTGATTGGACGGGACGAGAAAAATCAGCGCTGGGCCTGGGTCGAAAAAATTGGAAAATTTCTGAGAACACGTCGCTATGGCCGAGGATGGCGACGCTGGAACGATGTCGACGACGACTAAGTCATTGTGATCGGGTCAGACTCTGTGACCGCCTGATGTCCGGCAATGGCCAGAACCACTTCCATTCGGTCTTCGATCGTCAGCTCAAACACACTGCCCTTGCCAGGAACGCTGGATTTGAGACTCAGCTCACCGCCCAAAGACTTCGCCAGCTGTTTGGAAAGTGCCAACCCCAAACCGGTGCCCCCAAACTTTCGCGTGATCGAGGCATCACACTGGGAAAACGGCTTAAACAGATTTTTCGACAGCTGCGGTGAAATGCCGATCCCAGTATCGCTGACCAGAAACCCGATCGAAGCATTTGGCATTTGCCGGATATCCAAGCGAACCACACCGCCATCAGTGAACTTGATGGCGTTCCCCAAAAGATTGACCAGGATCTGCTTAAGCCGAAGCGGATCTGTTCCAATCGCCGAAGGCACATTCGCATCGATCTCGATTTGAAGTTCCAGTTCCTTCATCTGCGCTTTCACAGCCAAAAGCGATCGCAGCTCGGAGGTGAGCTCGCTGACGGACATGGCGATGGTCTCGATCTCAAACTGACCGGATTCGACCCGAGAGAGATCCAAAATATCGTCGATCAATCCCAGCAGCTGCTCGCCATTGCGACGAACGATCTCGTGAAATTTTTCGCGGTCTTGGGAACTGAGGCTTGTATCCCGAAGCAGATCCGTAAAGCCAAGAATGGCACTGAGAGGTGTGCGGATTTCATGGCTCATATTGGCCAGGAAGGAACTTTTCAATTGTGTCGCGGCCTCGGCCTCTTCTTTGGCGAACCTCAAGGCATCGATGCGAAGCTTTTCGTCATGAATATCCGTGCAGGTGCCAAACCATCGGACAATTTCGCCGCTCTCACCTCGCACCGGAAGACTGCGTGAGGTGAACCAGCGGTAAGCTCCATCCGCACCTTTCAGACGATAATCATGGCAGAACGAGATGCCGGTTTTTTCCGATTCTTCCCAAGCCAGATCCAAGGCCACCACATCATCTGGATGGATCGCCTGTCTCCAGCCTGCGTTCAGCGACTGCTCTTGATTGAGACCTGTGTATGCGCACCAGCGCTTGTTGAAATAGTCGACCTGTCCGTCTTTGTGTTTAGACCAAACCAGCTGCGGAATAAATTCGGCCAGCATTCGGAATTTGCCTTCGCTTTCACGCAAGGCCTCCTCCGCTTTTTTAAAGGCCGTGATGTCCAGCACATAGGCCACCATGTGATCGCGATCTTTCCCGCGATCCACAGTCGCCACGCGAATCAACACCCACACCATCGAGCCATCTTTCCGGATGTAGGGTTTTTCGTAGGGATCAGACATGCCCGAAACGCGCGCTTGCTCGAGCGCTTTTCGATCGAGGTGGCGGAATTCAGCGGGAGTGATTTTGTTGCCGCGAAAAGCACCTTTTTCCATCTCTTCGCGCGAATATCCAAGCAAGGTCAGGTAGTAGTCGTTCACTTCCGTCAGACTGCCATCCGTCGATCCGAAAACAATTCCGATCGTGTTGGAATCAAATATCTTTCGAAATTTGAGTTCGTGGCTCATACCTGTTTTCCCCGCCAAAGTCGCACCATAGGTGCGCAAACTTTACGGCACCTAGGGTGCTGCTCGGCGAACAATGTAAACCAGGCCAATTGCAGGAATCAAAACTAAATGCTGCCCTGATTTAAGGCAGCATTTTCCATGCAACCCTACGTGTCGGAGACTTCTCAGTGTTTTTCGGTCAGGAACAAAACCTCAGTGTTCAGATTTGACAAATGCTCTCGAGCGAACCAATTGCTGGGCCCGAGGCCAGGTCCTCAACAGGCCCTCCAGAGAGTGACAAATTAGGTGGAGTGTCAGGATTTTTACAAACGAAAAACAAGCTAAAGCCCAACCGCTTCTGCTTCAAAATTGCAGCACAATTCACTCTGAACCCATCGATGAGGTGAATGTGAAATCACTGCTGCTGATCTTTTTGACAGTTTTCTCTCTCTCCAGCCTGGCCATGCCAGATCAGGTGATTCTGATCCGCCACGGCGAAGAGCCCACCAAGGGACCAGAAGGCACCGAACTTTCGAAAAAAGGCCGCGAGCGCGCCGCCGCTTTGCATGAAATTTTCGACAACTATCCGGACCTGCAAACGCCTTCCGCGCTGTTTGCAGCCAAGCCCAAAAACAAGCATGGCTCGATCCGTGCCATCCAAACTTTGGGACCTCTTTCAAAGCGCCTCAATATGGAAGTGCAAATTCCCTACGAACCCGAAGAATACCATCTGCTGATCAATCGCCTGAAGAATGACCGCGCGCTGGATGGAAAAACCGTGCTGATTGCCTGGGGACACCACGAGCTGGAACCTTTTGCCGAAGCTTTGGGTGCCAAGCATGTCAAACCTTGGAATGGCGAAGTGTTTGATAAGCTATGGCTGCTGACTTTCAAAGATGGTGAATTCATCAGCTTCGAGCAGCGCAAGCAAAAGCTTTCGGCCGATCAAAAGGGAAATGACAAAAAAGACGAGAAGAAGGACGAGAAAAAACCTTCTGACAAACGGAAAGACAAGAGCAAAGACTGATTGTTCTGTTCTTGTCTTTCCTCCAGCCTGATTTTAATCTTGAGCCGTGAAAGAACAAATCATCCTCGGAATTTCGGGCTTCTACCACGATTCGGCTGCGGCCTTGATCAAAGCTTCGGAATTGGGCTGCGAAATTTTAGCCGCCGCCCAAGAAGAGCGATTCTCCCGTCAGAAATTCGATGACCGCTTTCCGTATCAAGCCATCGCCAAATGTCTCGAGACCGCAGGTCTTGGCATTCACGATGTGACAGCGATCGTTTACTATGAAAAACCGTGGCTCACCTTCGAGCGACTGCTTGAGACTTATCTGGCGATGGCGCCCAAAGGACTGCGCTCGTTTCTGACTGCCATGCCCAAGTGGCTAAGCTCCAAATTCAATACGCGTGGACTGCTTCGGAAAGAACTGAAAGCTCACTTTCATCTGAAATCCTCTAAGGTCCCGCCGATTTATTTCAGCACTCATCACCTTTCGCATGCGGCTTCGGGATTTTTTCCTTCGCCATTTTCAGAGGCGGCCGTGCTGTGCATGGACGGCGTTGGCGAATGGGCGACGACGTCGGCGTGGGCTGGCGAAAAAAATTCTCTGAAGCCGCTTTGGCAGATTGCATTCCCACATTCACTGGGACTTTTGTATTCGGCCTTTACGGGATTTTGCGGATTCAAAGTCAATTCGGGCGAGTACAAATTGATGGGGCTTGCGCCTTTTGGCACTCCTCGCTTTGCCGATGAAATCAAAAAACATCTGATCGACATCAAAGAGGACGGAACTTTCCGCCTGCATCTCGAATATTTTGATTACTTGGTCGGATTTCAGATGACCAGCCCCGCTTTTGAAAAGCTCTTTGGCGTGCCGCCTCGAAATCCAGAAGAGAAAATTCGGGATATCGATTTGGATTTAGCGGCCAGCATTCAAGCTGTGACCGAGGAAGTGATTCTGAATCTGGCTCGCTCCCTTCGCCGTGAAACCGGGGCCGCCAACTTGTGCCTGTCTGGTGGTGTGGCGCTGAACTGTGTCGCCAATGGAAAAATTCTGAGCGAGAAAATTTTTGACCGCATTTGGATTCAGCCCGCAGCCGGTGATTCGGGCGGAGCCTTAGGTGCCGCCCTGGCGTTTGCGCACACTCATCTGCAGATTCCTAGGTTTGCAAAAAGCGAAGATTCGATGCAGGCAAGCCTGCTTGGAAACGAATACGATGAAGAGGAAATTGAGATCGCTTTGGATTCGGTGCAAGCCCGCTATCACCGCGTCGAATGGAAAGATGTCGCCGATTGCACGGCCGCCCTTTTGAAAGAACAAAAAGTTATCGGATGGTTTCAAGGGCGCATGGAGTACGGACCGCGTGCGCTGGGAAATCGCTCGATCTTAGCCGATGCCCGAAATCCCGAAATGCAAAAACAAGTGAATTTGAAAATCAAATTCCGCGAAGGATTCAGGCCTTTCGCACCGCTAGTGCTGAATGAAAAACGCACGCAATATTTTGATCTCACTCAGGACAGCCCCTACATGCTGCTGGTCGCCCCTGTTTCCGAAGGGCTCAGGAAACATCCCGATGAAGCTTCGGGTCTGGCGAAAATTAAAACCGCTTGGTCGGATATTCCGGCGGTCACGCACGTAGATTACTCGGCCCGCATTCAGACGGTTGATTCCACCCGGCATCCACGATTGCACGAGCTGATGCAGGCCTTTGAAAAACAAACCGGCTGTGCGGTCTTGCTGAACACGTCTTTCAATATACGGGGCGAGCCAATTGTCGAAAGTCCGATTGATGCGTTTATGTGTTTTATGAATACGGATATCGATGTGCTGGTACTGGGTCCTTATCTTCTGTTAAAGGAAGAGCAAGATCCGTCTTTGAGAGATGAAAAATGGAGGACTCGCTTTGAATTGGATTAAAGATCTTTTTCTGATCAGACGTCCCGAAGCCCCCAGCGATTTCCAGCGAACCGGTGCTGCTGTCGCCATGTCGCTGATCTTGATCGTGAAATTTATTTGGTTCAATGATCGCAGCGGAATGGGACTTTTCGGTGTGATGGCCATTTGGTTTTTGCTGATTTTCAAACCAAAGTATTGGGGACTGTTTCTGCAGACAATCCTGTGGGCGTTTCTCAATTTGTTTCACTGGATTTCGGTGATCGCACTGACGGTGATTTTCGCTTTGATCTTTTCGACCGTGGGATTTTGGCGGCGCCGAAAAGGCTGGGATCCCATGCGCTGGAAGCTGGATCCCGCGACCGTCAGTTACCGCGAAGAAGCAGAAGTCTTGCGTGAAGGACATTTCCTTAAGCCGTTTTAATTTCTCCTGAGCAAACTTTCTCGTGCATGTTCAATCAGCTGGCAGATCTAAAGAAATTTTGGTGACCCCACCGGGAATTGAACCTGGATCTGGCGTTTAGGAAACGCATGCTCTATCCATTTGAGCTATGGAGTCACATTGGAAAGGGTCCTAATTTTCTCTATGACCGCTTCCTTGGCAAGGGATTTGGTTCTTCCAGCCTCGGATCAAGCATTAAAAGGCGCGTCAATGGTCGCAACAACCGCCTTTACCAAAGATCCGATTTCGCTAACATCAAGATATGAGTTCCTCGTATCATATCGGTGCGCCATGATCCGTCTCGAGAAAAAAATTGGTCCCGCCTTTTTCCTTTAAAATTTATCGAGCCGAGCAATTGCGCAGTGAAACCAATGCAGCCATTCTTTGCAACAGAACCACACTGTAAGAATCTTCATGCAGATCATAAGGATCTTGCGTGGCCAAATAGCTCAGGCATTGGGTCTTCACAGAGACTTATTCGACATTTGAATGAATCAAAAAATTAAAGCCCACCCTGGACATTTCAGATCAAATTCTGATCCAAATCCCCGACCAAAGAGCAGCTGAACGTCAAAATAGGTAGATTGGCGCCACTTTCACCATTTCAAATGGCATGTCTGATACCTTTGCCGTTTGGCAGAGATCAAGCCATTTTGGACACAGAAAACAAAAATCGTATGAGCTCAGTATCATATCGGCGCGCCATTATCCGCTTAATATAAGCATTTCATTTAGACGCTTCAGGAACTGCAAACCGGCTCCGAAGTATCTCTTGGCTTTTACCATGCTCACACAACAAGGAGACCTTTGTGAAAACAGCTGTCCTGCTTCTTGCAACCTTAACCCTCACCGTTCACGTTCACGCGCACGCGGAAGAAAAATGCACAAAAGATAAGGCCAAAGAAGCCGTTCTGAAAATTTGTGGTTCCATCGAAAAAGACGGCGACAAAGCGCTCGAAGAAGTGAAAAGCTATCGCTTTTGCGGTGATAACTATGTCTGGGTCCAAGACTCGGATTTGAAGATGGTCACCCACCCGATCAAGCCAAAACTCAACGGCTCTTCATTGGCCGAAAACAAAGATGATAACGGCACCAAGTTATTTGTCGAGTTCGATAAAAAAGCCAAGGCCGAAAAAGACGGCGGATGGGTTGACTATGTTTGGCCCAAACCAAATGCGGAAAAAGCCACTCCAAAAACGTCGTTTGTGAAAATGTGCGGCGGCGCTAAAAAATGGATCGCCGGCAGCGGAATTTGGAAAGACTAATCCAGCGGGTTTCATTATCTGATCACGAAATCACGGAGGGACGTCAGTGGGTTTAGGATTTCGCAACAAAATGATTTTCTTTTGCGGCCTTGTTGTTGCGATTTGCAGCGCCACGCTCATTGCCGTCTCTGTTTTGTCTTCCCGCTCGACTTTGCTGACACAAATTCAGGATCAGATGTCGGGCCAAGGCCACGCGATCAAAGCGCAGTTGATCCGCCATCAGGATAAACTTCAAAAATTTGCTTTGCAGATCTC
>CBIHPB010000175.1:0-7718 GCA_966211485.1 uncultured Bdellovibrio sp. | reverse complement strand
ACCAAGACGGCCTGTTTGTGACCTATTACCTGTGTCCGACGGACTATCACCGCGTGCATTCACCAATTGATGGGGAGATTCTGAAACTGCGCCACATCCCAGGCCACCTGTGGCCGGTAAACGAGTGGAGTGCGCAAACCATCGATAAACTTTTCGCCGTGAACGAGCGTGTGGTTTTGGAAATCAAATCCCGCGTGTCAGACTGCCTGCTGGTTTTTGTCGGCGCCACCAACGTGGGACAAATCCGCGTGAATTTTGATTCCGAGATCATCACCAACGTGACGGGCGACCTGGATCCGCGCATCAAAATTTACCAGCCACCGATTGAGATCAAACGGGGACAAGAACTGGGTGCCTTCTACATGGGAAGCACAGTCGTGATGATTTATCCCAAGACCATTCGCTTTCAACGTGATGACTGGCAAAGTTTCCAAGGCAAACAAGTTCAAGTGAACGGAGCATTTTTGTGAGCATTATCGTGACTCGCCTGAATCTATATCCGATCAAGTCCTGCGCCGGCATGGCCGTTCCCGATTTCAAAATTGGCGAAGAGGGACCTGAGCTGATATACCCATCAGGCAAGATCACAGACCGCGGTTGGATGTTTGTGAATCCTGCGGGAGATTTTCAAACACAAAGAAATCTTCCGCAGATGGCGATGCTAAGACCCGAAGTCGACGCCGGGAAATTTTATCTGAAAGTCGAAGGCGGAAAATACGAAATTCCAATGACACTGGATCAGCCGCAGAGAAAAGACGTGCAGGTGTGGAGCAAACCTCTGAACGCAGCGGTCGTTCCCGGAGACGCATCGAAAGCGGCTAGCGATTTCCTGAAAACCGAAGTGCAACTGGTGCAGTTTGATAACAAATGCTACCGCGAAACTATGCTGAAGGGCGAAGGCCAAGGTGTAGGCACACGCTTTACCGACAGTCAGCCGTACCTTGTGATTAGCGAAGAAAGCCTGGCCGATCTCAACACAAAACTTTCAAGCCCCATCGGTCACGAGCGTTTCCGCGCCAACATCTGGATTCAGGGTGTGAAGTACCCTTACCGCGAAGATCAGTATAAAAATCTCGAGCACGCCAACTTCCAACTGGATTCCACTAAGGGTTGTGCGCGCTGTAAGATCATCACCGTCGATGAAAGCAAAGGCGAAATCGCCAGCCAAGAGCCTTTAAAGGCTCTGGCTCAGTATCGGCGCAAGGAAACTCAAGTTTATTTCGGTCAGTACTATCTGGCGAAAGAATTCGGCGCGACTTTGCAAATGGGTGACGAGCTTGTCGGTCACACCAGCTAAATCACTGGATACGAACACTTGGTGGTCGGAGTCTCCAAAACGCTGACTTGTTTCAGTTCTGGAATCACTTTCAAAAGACGATCATACAGCCACTTGCAAAGAAGCTCAGACGTCGGATTTTCCAACCCTGGAACCTCATTCAAAACCCGGTGATCAATCTCATTTAAAACCGGACGGGCGAGCTTTTCGATTTCATGATAGTCGCGGACCCAACCGATTTTAGGATCCAGGCCGCCCACCAGTTTCAATACAATCACAAACCCGTGCCCATGCATGCGCTTGCAGGGGTGCCCCTCTGGTAAGTGGGGAAGAAAGCGGGCGGATTCAATGCGAAACTGTGTTTTTAGCTCGAAATTCATGCTAAGCCTTTGTCTATGACCGGGACCACACTCCATCTTTATAAGCAAAATTTCAAGTTTTCTTCCGCCCATTTCCTGATCTTTGATGAAAAGCGGGCTGAAAAACTGCACGGCCACAACTATATGGTGCAGGTTCAAGTCGGAGTCCCCAATTCCCACGATATGAGCGGAAAGGGCTTCTTCATCGATTTCAACGAATTCAAAAAATGGATCAAAGCCAGGGTCGATGTCTGGGATGAAATGGTTCTGCTGCCAGCCCTACACCCCGATATGAAGATCGCCGCCAGATCACCATCACTGGAAGTCCGCTTCCGCGATCGCTTCTACGTGTTTCCAGAAAACGAAGTGCATCTCTTAAAAATCACCAACACCTCCGTCGAAAATCTCTCACGAATTCTGGCCGAAGAATTTTTCCAAGAATTCAAAAAAATGGGAGTCGCCTGGGTCGAATTCCAAGTCGAAGAAACTCCCGGCCAAGCCGCCTCCACACGAATTGGCGGATAAGAAATCAGTTTCACCGTCGTAACGGCGGTGAAACAACTCTGTACTTAGTTTTCGAGCACTTCTTCAAACACAAAATCCACACCGGGCATGAAACCGTCGATGACCTGCTGTTCGGTGCTCATGTTAATCGAGGCATGATCCAGAATGGCCTGCTCAAGCATTGATTCCTCGAGAAGCTGACCCGATTTTGCAGTTGGAGCATAGATCCATGCGATGATTTGGTACTCTTTGCCGTCTTTTGAATAGAACACGCGTAAATCCAAGGCCCATTTTTCACCATGAGAGGGGACGGCCTGTTTGTATCCATGAATGACGGTCCCGGCATCTTTTTTCATCAGACGCAAGATCTGCTCGGCCGTTGCTGCAACGGTGAAATCACGCAATTTGATTTTTGTTTCGGTCGCCAGGTTCACATCATCGATGGATTGATCGCAATTCTCCGTATCAATCAGAAGACCTTTTTTGACGAGGCCTTTCGAAAAAGCTGGCTCTGGCAAAGCAATCACGCGATCCAGGACTTTCCCTTCATCGACTTGGCAATCCAGGGTCGCTTTGACTTCACGGAGCTTCGCTGATGTGCGAGAAAGACAATCGCCGTCGGATCCGCAGGCATCATATTCTTTTTGAGCTTGATCAAGCTCGGGTTCAAGAATTTTCTGGTAGCAAGCGCGGTAAGTTTTTTGCGCAATCATTTGATCGCGAGCTGTCTTCGCGAGCATTTCCGTCAATTGGTCATAAGAAAGCGGCTTTTCAAAAGGAAGAGCCTGAATGGCCCGTACACTTTCTCCGACGATTGGAAAACCAGGACCGCAATCCGTTTTGGTTCTTGAAGCCGTGCCTGGATTGTCAGGACTTCCGCCGCCCGATGCAGCCGAGCGATCCGATGACGAGCAAGCCATCAGACTTCCGCACAAAAATAGCAATAGAATCGATCTCATAAACACTCCTCCATCTCCGTTCCATCTCCATTGAAACGACAAGCACCTTATTTTAGTGCCTGTCTTGTTTGGTTGTAAGGCGAACCGAAAAGCTTGGTAAAATTGAGGCGATTGTCTAAAAGCTAGACGTCAGCCGCACACTAATGTTGCGGCCCGAATCTCAGCACGAATCCCGCTTCATGCTCTTGATCGACTTTCGAAGTTAAAACCAGGCAACCCTTTGTCAGTCGACCGGTTCCTTTAAACGGGATCACGCTATGCCAATCCGACCAATAAATGTGGAAGCCATCGTTGGATAGTTGAACCTGCGAGGTCAGAATGCCATCTAAGGAACCGATGTCGCTGCAGCCATAGCCGCAGTAATCACGGAAAAACTCTGCCCAAAGCCCCGGCTGACCGTGTTCGTCAATGCTGAGGGTGATGCTGACCGAGCCATCGGTCGTGTATTTCCAATCCGTGCAGAGGTTTTCTGAAGGCCCTAGGCATTTGCGCTCACGGTAGACCATTTTGGTTGCCTCGGCGATCTTGGCGGGCTCTCCGCCAGCAGAAAAATAGCTTAAAAATTCTCTGGCCGTCATCGGATCGCCAGCGCATGTCTGCGGGTCAAACGGAGCCTCGTTGGCCGGAGGTGCCGCCGGTTTGACAACAAGTTTTTTGACGATTTGATCCTCGAGAAATCCAGCTATTTGATTCGAAATCGTATAAACAGAATCATCGCCGTTCGGCAGTTCCAGCCCCGCAAGTCCCGCGTATTCGTGGTGAACCAAGACATATTGATCAGACTCGGCGATCGCATGGAACTTATCATAGTCACAGGTGATCTGACCTTGGCCCGCGACCCAATCATAGCGACAGGTTTTCGCTGTTCCATTCACTTGCACCGGAAACCCCAGATCGCCAGCGCCAACGCAGCGAATTCTTGTCGTCGCCATCGCGCCCAGCATCGAAGCCGAGTATTGCTCGACACTTGTGTTTGCTGGAAGAGTCAGTCCTCTCGGGCCGCCGTTTTGGATCCAGCCACCCAAATCATCGCGAATGATTTTGATCCGATCTTCGCAAAGATCGCCGCCTCCGCCTTGATCATGTCCGGCGTTGGACCAGCCTTTGAGGCTTGCAAGTAATGCGAAAACAAAAATCATTTCTTTCATGATGCGGTTCCATTCTTGGTTAAAGGAAAAAGTTGAAGGGTTAATTTATAAACTTCTTTTTTCTGGCCGGATTCCATCTGCTGAGCGAACTTGGCGCGAAAGCTTTTCAGCATTCGTCTGGCCTCCGGCAATTTATCCGGATCCAAACACAAAGTGATCGCGGTGAAGTCGCGCTCTTCAAAGCGAGTCGACTCTAAAGCCTCGGAGGCAATCTCCAAATTTTCGCGACAAGCTTTTTTCAAAGCAGGAGTGGCAATGCCGGGATCGATTCGATATTGAATTCCGGTGGCTTTCAGTTTTTTCGTTTTGGGATCTAATTCCAGCATCTCAAGCCGCAGAAGACGGGCAATGGCGTTTTCAACCTGAGTTTCCGAGAGACCCAGTCTTTTCGCGATCCATGCGGGGGTGCTTTTGGCGTCTTTTGTTTCCAGAAGGCTTAAGATCGCGAAGTAATACCAATTCGAAATGAGATGGAATTGATCCATATTCAAAGACTGAAATTTTTGTGAAGCAGGGGAGCCGGCAGCTTGAGCGGATCTTTTCAAGCTCTGGTACGAGCCAAGAACATCAGCAATCGTATCGGGCGCGACGGCTAGGCCCGTCATAATTTTGTGAGCCATTTTGGCAGTGACTTTGCGCTGCCGGCCGATAATCTCCGAGATTGCCGATTGAGGAATGCCGACTTTTTTGGAATAAGCCCGCATCGAGTAGCTTGGGTTCTTGGCCTGAACGCCCAAAAACTCCATCATCAATAAATCCCGAACATAATCTTCTGGCTGCATCCCCACTCCCCTGATGGGGACCATAGATACACGGGATCATTTGTCTGGAAAATCAAAAAAAGATCAAAGTGATCTAAAAAAACAGATCAGCCGCGTCGTCGATGAGATCAAAGAAAAAGAGTAGGAACTTGTGAATTCCTGATTTCGGTTTGGATTCCAAAGAAGAGGTTTATCACAGCACTCTTGCCTACAATCATGCGACACTCGTTTCAATAGAGCGAGCTTACTATTTGCCGGTTCAAGTGTTTCTCTCTCTCTGGCATGCCTTTTTCATAGATGCGATTAGCTTTTAAAATCTGTCACTAATGAAACAAACGAGGAGGATTTATGAGGAGTCTCTTGCCAGTTTTTGGCTTCTTGCTGATTTTTTCGACAAACGCTTTCGCAGCCACGTTTTGGGGTTCGTGTAACACATTTAAGGACCCGTTCCATGGAAATGTTCCTGAAAATACGCTTGAGCTTTCCTGCAACAAGGCCAGCGTGTGCGCGATTGAAGAAGCCGAAGGAAAGGCTGCGCTTGAAGGAAAGTTTAAATGCAAAACAAAGGCTGATGTCCGTGAATTTACGCAGGTTCTCTGGGATTCTGAAACCGGTGATTATAAAGGACTTTGCAATATCAATGCGTACGTCGACTGTCGGTAACCAGTCATTCGTAAACACATGGGTGAAACTTCGCACCTGACCAAAACCCCTGCTTTCAGATTCAAGACGAGATCAGGAATTTGATGAATTCCTGATCTCTCATTTTCACGCCAAAAAACTGATCGCGAAAGGGGAAACGGTCGCTCGCTCAGCTAAACGGCACCGCCTGGCGAAGCGAAACGCAGCACAGCTGCTGGCTTAGTGAAAATAAACGCGCTTCAGTTCGTCGAAGTGGCGTTGTTGGAAATGACCGCGGCGGCTGCACATCAAATTTGTGACGTCCATCTGGTAGGAGACAAAGGCCTCAAGCGTCTTGTCATAGAATTCAAAATAGCAATCTGGGAAGCCCAGCACGTGGCCGTACTCGTGACGAATTGTCCACTGCACATCGTACTCGGACAGCGGAGCATTGGCGTCCATGGTGATTTCAGATCCGGCGATGTCGTTCACATGCGGAACTGTGCCGGCTTCAAACACAACGTGAGTGGTGTCTGGATCCGTTGACTCGACAAAATTCAATTGCAGCTGCCAGCCGCCATCCCATTTGTATTCGTCTTCGATATTGAATTTCAAATAATCCAAAACACTTTCGTTGTGTGGATTGGTGAATGGGATCGACATCACATTTGGATTTGCAGCGGTCCAAGTTACATCCACGCGAGATTTTGGAATTTGGAAGTAGTCATTGTATTGGCGCTCGCCAGAAGGCAGGTACTGATTTTTGAAGGCCACCAATGTGTTACCAGCAATCGCTGCATCCAGTTCATCCGAGCAATCAGCTTCGGTTTTTTCCGAGTTACCGCAAAGTTGCAGAAGATTTGTCGACATCTGATTTCGTTGCAGCTGAGTGAGGCCCGCCCAGTTTGACAGTTTTTGATCTGTCTCTGAATCAGCCGTCAGATAAACGTAACCACGAACGTCGTAAACACCTTCGGTGGCCATTTCATCTTTCCAAGGCTTCATCATTTTGTAGCGAGCGGTCATTTGGTAAGCTCGGTCCACTTGGTTCAGCCACTCGGTGAATTCACGGTCCGTCACCGGAATCTGAGCCGTCATTTCAGCGCCATCAAAGATCACGCTCTTCAAAGAGGCCGGCAGCAAAGCTTTCACAACCGCCCAGTCTTGGCTAACAGTTCGAAAGTTATAAGCGCGTGGACTGAAAACTGAATTTCCGCCTTGGGTTGCTTGGCTTGAGAGAGAAATTTTTCCGTTGGCCGGGCGATTTGAATTCACCAAATTCACCCACTGCATATTGCGCTCGCCAATCGCGATCCACGCATCCAGCTGAGCGTCTTCCGCATCCGGAGGATTGGTCGCATCACGATTGAAAGAGGCGGGATGAGCTTTCAAATAAGCCTGGTATTCCGGGCTTGTCATCTCAAGGTCGAAATGCGGACGTGATGATGTTTTGTGTGCGGCTTGCACAGTGAAAGCCGAAAGCAAAGTCAGAATCGTCAAAAGATACTTGAAACTCATAGATCCCCCTAGATAATGCGGCGGAATCTAGCAAGCGCCTTTGGGGACGTCTAGAACAGATCTTTGTTTTGAAGTTAAAAAATCCGTTAAGGCGGCGGCTGTCATGTCGGAAGTGGAGTCATTGATTTCGCCACAAAGCCGTCTCCGCCGCCGTAATGGCGGTGACTATAGAGGTCAATGGCAAACAAGATCGTAGCTGAGATCGTTTTAAGTGAGTCTTTAGAGGTGCTCTTAGGTTTGACAACCAATTGGTTGTCAAACAGGCGAGTGAGTTTGGAAGGAGTGAGGAGCGATCGGGGCCGCTTGAAGAGGCCTATTTCCCTTTTTGGATCTTCTCAGGCGAAAGTTCTTCGACCACGCGGTAGTTCCAAAAGCAAATGACACCTTGCTCGTCCGGCGACCAGCCCAGCAGCATTTGTTCGAGCATTTCCGGATTGCCGTCGCAGGTTTGCGAGCCAAAATCAGCGAAGCGGTACACTTCGGCGATGTGCCAAGACCACAAGGATTTAAATGGCGAACTAAAATCCCGATTGAGACCAGCCGAGCCATTGCCGACCCGGGCCACCAAAATG
>CBIHPB010000174.1:0-7726 GCA_966211485.1 uncultured Bdellovibrio sp. | reverse complement strand
ACACCTGCTTGAGTGCCGGTGTGGTGGCGCCAGTTGTAGCTAGGATCCAGCTTCAAACGGTTGGCCCAGGCATCCCATTTTTTCTTGGGGTGTTTGTGCAGGACATTTCCGTTTTCATCGAAAATATCTGGGTCTTTTCCGAAGAGAATATCCAATACTGGTTTTAAAAGTCCCATCAGTCCTCCCGCGAACGATTCGAATTCGATTCTAATAAAGCGTTAGCGGGGAGGCAAGGCAAATGACGCCAAGCTAAACGCGCTTCGCGCTGGCTTACATGCGTGGGTTGGCACAGACGTCGATAATGTCGAGGCCCTGATCTTCTGTCAGGCGCTGTCCGTTTTTGTAGTGTCGGTAGCAAGCTTTGGCTGCGACTTCGAAGGCTTGCTCGTAGCTGGTCGATTTTTGTGCAAACTCGAAGGTTTCGCCCTTCATTTTGAATTTGAACTGGAACAGCTGGGCTTCAGGTGATGGGCTGGCAACGGCGCTAAGCGAAAAGCTCACAAGCAAAGCCATTGTTGGCAGCAATTGGATTGTCAGTTTTGCCAGTTTCTTCATAAATCCCCCTTTTTGAAAGATCATAAAACTGCTTCTTGCTAGGATCTAAGAGCATGGGGCGTGCCGGGATTGCTTGAGAATCTCATTCTGAGACAGCTTAAGCTGTGAATTTGCCAAAGGAATTGGGGTCTCAATCTGAGACGGCGGTGGCGCTGTCGAAAGCGACAAAATTTGCACCCAGGTTGTGAAGGCAGCTGACAGCTGCTATAAGTCGATGTCTATGAGTTTGAAAGAGCGCGGCGATCAGATATCAGCAGAATTTGCGAAACTTTCCAGTTGGGAAGATCGCTATAAAAAGATCATTGCGCTTGGAAAAGCGATGCCCGAATTGCCAGAAAATCTTCGCACCGAAGAGGCGAAAGTGAAGGGCTGCCAAAGCCAAGTGTGGCTGCACGCAAAGCTTAATTCTCGAGGAGAAATCGAGTTTCAAGGCGATAGCGATGCGCTTTTGGTGAAGGGTTTGGTTGCGCTGCTTTTGAAAATCTACTCGGGTTCAACGCCTGAGGAAATCATGACGACTCCACCAGATTTTTTGAAGGCGATCGGCTTTGAAGGGAATCTCTCTCCCAGCCGAGCCAACGGACTGTTTTCGATGATCAAACAGATCCGCTATTTTGCGACCGCATTCGGTCTTTTGAAGAGCCAGAATCAGGCTTAGGCGCCAATCGTCTCAGAGTGAGGCATTTTTCGCTGGTCCTGTCGAACGGATCGACGTCTGCGTGAGCTTTTGGGCATCAATCCCGGGCTGAGACAACCAAATCCAATAGAGAGCACCTCTGGTGGCACAGGCTATGCTCTGTTCTCTATGTGAGAGGGAGAACCACTGTATGAAAGCTCTAGGAATGATCTTGTTGATCTTCATGACAGCTCAAACCAGCTTCGCTAAATTTAGCTGCACAGCCGATGGCGATAAATTGGTTGTTGATCCAAGACACAAGCGTCTGACACTGACAAAGGATGGGAAGCCCTACCGTCTGAAAATTCTGAACCCAGCCAACAATGGGTTTCAGCTGTTTGGTAAAAACAAAGAAGCCTACGAAGTCGAAGGCGGCTACGTGGTCGGGATCAAAGACACGAAAGATTCAACTCGCAAAGATCTGTCGGTTTTCAAAAGCGGCGAAGTGGTCGCGACTTTCAGTGATTGCACTGAAAAATAATTACTTTCGATTGATCAAGCCCCGAGTTTCATCCAAGGGAACTTCGGGCTTCGAAGACTCTCCCAAAACATAAGTGATCCCAAAAAATACAGACACATTTGAATCTCGCTTATGAAGCGGGCTCTGGCGATTGGCTGACAAGTGATAGTCGGTCCAAGCAAGGCCGGCGTAATAAGCGACTCGCCCGGATTTGATGCTTTGGAAATAGGCCAGTTCATCACTCAGGAATCCTGCCTTGGATTCGTAAGCGGGTCTGGTGGGGCGAGATTGCGCCGCTGTCACGTCATAAAAAATCGAAAGAAAATCTTGGCTTCCAGATTTCAATGTCAAAAACAGATGCCCGTTCGAGTGTGGACCAGCATCCCACTCGTAGCTCAATCGGCTTTGGTAAATCTGTCCTTGAAATCTTGTCATTTGAAAATCGGTTGCGATCGCCTCATATGCGCTGAGACTGAATTCCCAATCGGATGCAAACTTCCAAACCAGCTGCGGCCCCAATCCCAAAATCCACGGGATATCGGGCATCTCCTCGCGGTCAGCATTTTTGTCCGAGCTCAGGGCTGGGTACCCGGTTCCGGAAAATTCTAGATGCCATTTGTCGGATTTAAAAAGATAAGCGTGCGCCCCTTCGCGGTCGTCAGCACGAAGGATTTTTCCGCGGTATTGAAAAGTGGGAAATGGTAAAACCAGATCGGTCATGCCATTGGAGGCCGGGTAGTGTTCAAAGCGAACGTAACCGACGCCTGCGCCGTATTCCCAGTAGGGCTCGGGATCTTCTTCCTCGTCAGCCCGGCTGGAAAAACCAATCAGGCTGAGCAGAAGAAGGAGAAAAATTCGTTTCAGGCTTAACCTTTGATGGTCGCGTGAACGCGGTGAGTGTCGTCGTGGTCATCGAGCTCGTTCAAAAACTCGTGCACATCTTTCATCTGCGCTTCCGTCAGATCGGTAATGTTCTTCGCTTTGTAAGAGGGCTCGGCAGTCGTAATCGTCCAGCCACGTGCGGTCAGCGCCTTGCTGATATCAGCCATGTGGGTGTAGTCGCCGTAGAAAGTGTAGCCGTCGTCAGATTTTTCGACTTCATTGGCGCCAGCTTCGATGGCCTCTTCTTCAGGGTCGAAGGTTCCGGCTTTATTTCCTTCGAGCAGGCACACGCGCTCGAACATCCAAGCGACCGAGCCTTCCATGTTTCCGCCATGAGATTTGAAAATCGTGCGGATTTCAGGGGCTGTGCGATTGCGATTGTCGGTTTGGCACTCGACCAGGATTCCGGTTCCGTGTGGGCCGTAACCTTCGTACATCAACTCTTCGATTTGCGAGCCGTCATCCAAAAGGCCTGCGCCTTTTTTGATAGCGCGGTCAATAGTGTCGTTCGGACATTGGTTTTTTTTGGCGACATCAATCGCAAGCCGGAGGCGGGCATTCATGTTGGGGTCAGCACCACCCATTTTGGCAGCAACCTGAATCTCACGCGCAAGCTTAGTGAAGACAGCGCCCTTTTTCTGAGCGTTGGCGACTTTCACTGGATTTTTCCAACCTTTTCCCATATGTCCCTCCGAATGTTTCGGTAGCTTTTGATTCTATCGAAAAGCATCAATTCTTGTAAAGTCAGCCGCCTTTTGGCTTAAAGTGTTAAAATGGTTTTTGAGACGACCAATGTCAGACAAAAGATCCAGGAGATCGAGCCCATGCTGGAAAAAGCATGGACGAGTCCGCTTTCGGCATTCCCGACCGTCCCTGGTCGAGATGTTTCCATTCTGGTTCCGGGTCTGCTGCCGCCAAAGAAGGGGCTCTCGTACAAAGAGGGCCAGGCCCGTCTGCTGCATGATTTGGCAAGTATCGAGCTTCAGGCGATGGAATTGGGTCTGCGCACCCTGCACGAGTTCCCAGAGGCCCCACAGGGCTTTCGCGAAGAGCTGGTCGATGTGGTGCGGTCTGAATCCCAACATCTGGCCCTGTGCCTGAACGGAATCGAATCCTTGGGCTTTCGCTGGGGTGATTGGCCGGTGCACAATATGCTGTGGGCATGTGTGGCGGCGGAGGATTCACTGTTAGAGCGGATCCTGATCGTGCACCGGTATCTCGAAGGCAGTGGTCTGGATGCGGGTGAGACTTTGCTGCGGCGACTAGATGCGGTCTTGGAATCACCTCTGCATTCGATCTCGAAAACCATCGTCACGGAAGAAATTGGTCACGTCGAGTTTGGGTCTCGCTGGTACCGAGAAATTTGTCGGCAGGAAAAAATCGATCCGCAAGAGCATTTTCCGAAAACGCTGGAAAGTTTCCGTTTCCGAATTCCGAAACGAATTGAAAAGATCAGCCGAAATCTCCGAAAGCAGGCCGGATTTACGGAAAGCGAGATCGACTATCTGGAAGATCTGCGAGCACGGACTTCCAAGTATTAAACTGAAATTGCATAGTTCCTTAAAACTAACTAACATCACGCCATGCCTCATATTCGCATTCGATCTCTTGATGATTCCGCCGTTCAAAAGTTAAGTCTTGAGCTTCCAACAGAGCTTGCGCAAATCCTGCAAACCCCAGTTGATAATTTCACCGTCGAAATGATTGCGACCCAGTTCTACAAAAACGGAGTTCGGGCCGAAGGTGATCCCTTGATTGAAGTCCTGTGGTTTGACCGCGGGCAGGAAAAGAAAAATCTTTGCGCCAAGAAAATAACCGAGCTCGTTCAGAAGTTTTCCAGCGCCGAATACATTTCAGTCGTTTTCACCGTTATTCCGAAAGAGAGCTATTTTGAAAATGGCGAGCATTTTTAAGATCTGGACCAGGGATTCCATTGGTGTTTTTGAAGCCTAGTTCTGGTACACTCAAAGTATGTCAATCAATTCAGAAAAAGATCTCGAAGGACTTCGCAAAATCGGCCGCATCGTGGCCCGCTGTCTTCAGCATATGCAGTCTAAACTCGAGCCTGGCATCACAACGGGCGAGCTCGATGCGATTGGCGGAAAGTTTCTAGAACTTCACGGGGCGAGATCGGCTCCGAAGCTTGTTTATAATTTCCCAGGCTTTACTTGTGTCAGCGTCAACGAAGAAGCGGCTCACGGGGTTCCGGGGGTGAAGATTCTGAAGGCCGGAGATCTCGTCAATATCGATGTCTCGGCCGAGCTCGAAGGTTATTTCGCGGACACGGGTGGCTCGGCGATTATTCCTCCTGAATCCAAACTGCATTTGAAAATCTGCGCGGCCGCCAAGCGTGCGCTAGAAAATGCAATGAAGGAAGCTCGAGCGGGCGCGAAACTGAATCGCATCGGTCATGCGATTGAAGCCGAGGCTGTTCGCAATGGTTTTACTGTGATTGAAAATCTTGGCAGTCACGGTGTGGGTCGAGCTCTGCATGAAGAGCCGAATTTTATCGCCGGCTACTTCGACAAAACAGACAAGCGAATCCTACGTGAAGGTCAAGTCATCACCATCGAGCCATTTATTTCCTCTGGAGCCTTTGAGGTGGTTGAGAACGGAGATGGGTGGACGCTGGTAACTGAGCCAGGAATTTTCACAGCACAATATGAACACACGATGGTGATCACCAAGGATCGGCCGTTGATTATGACATTGCCGGGTTAGTATTACTTAACCCAGACCAACGAATAGACTTGTTTAGATTGATCGTGATAAAGCCGAAAAGCTTTCATGGATTTTTCAAACCTGGTAGGTCAAACGTACCACGAGAATCAAATCTACGAACTTTTGCAGTTCGATATCGAAACGAATTTCGACTTTTACATGGGTAAGTACTTTCTCATGTACTTTGAGCCTTTATCCGAGGGACGTCTGAAGATTACTGAATTGCTGACGCCTGAAAACGAAGATGATCATTACAAAATCAAAAGACGAGACTTAGGGAAGCGTGCGTGGCTTGAGGCTTATGAAAATCATGGCCATATTGATCTCCAATTATGCAGGCAAGACACTTCAGGAAAACTATCAATCATTTGGAAAACACGCACGCATTCTCAAGAGGTTCGCGGCCGTTGTTTTGCGGATGATGGCATCGATCCCAATAGACCAAGGCTGACGCCCGACGAAATACGGCAGGCATTCCGAGAGCTGATGGGTATTTTTGATGATCATGAGCAGATGAGTATTTCAAGAACGAAAATACCCGTATAACAAAAATCGGCTATTGAGGTCGGCAGCAGGAAACTCAGTTTCAAGGGCCTCAACGCAAAGCAGTCTGGCATTTCCAGTCAGAAAATCAGAAAAAGCCTTTCTCTTGGGGTTGTTGCTTATGACGATCATTTTTCCGTGGTCGTCGTAGTCATGCATCAGTAGCAAATTTTCTGTCTGCGAAAAATGCAATCTCACTTCTATGGGTGGTCTGTCGATTTTGTATGTCCGGATCAGAATCTCTTTTAGCCCTGAAAATCCGGACACGGCGGACGCGGTTTGCATGTGAACTCCTTCTTACAAAAAGAAAGAGGCAATGGTGATGCCAAATGTCACGCAGTCGGGTGCTGAATTGCAGGTTATCAGCGACTAGCTGGGGAGTATAATGCTCTTATCGGGAGGTCGCCATGGACAATCTCAATAAAACAGACAATCACTTTCGTGTCGTTAAGTATTACCCTGATTTTGGTATCGGAGTATCCGAGGAAGTGCTGGGAAGTCATTTGACTCGGGCTGAAGCCGAAAAGCTTGCCAGCGAGAATCCACCGGTTGTGAGCGATGAAGAAATTGAAATCGAGGACGAGAACGACACGGTGATCGAGGAGCTTTAAATCTCTTCTCACCACATTTGTAGCATTTTCATGTTAGATTCCTGACGGTTTTGGGAATCGTTTCACACTGTTATCTTAAACAGTTCATGTTTAAAAGTCTCATGGGCTGGACATTCCGGCTGTCTCTTCTTTTTGCAGCCATGCAGGTGTTTGGGCTTCAGGCCCAGGCGCAGATTCTATTTTTGGATACCAATAATTCCAAGAATGAAATTGATATCGTTCGAGCTTTTGCCGTCAAGCAAAAGCAAGAGCTGACGGTTTTGCGTGGCGAAGAAAATGAGTTGCTTGGTAAAATTGATCAGTATCTTTCAATGTTGGAACAATCGAATCAGACTTTGAAGATCTTTATCGCTTCCGGGCATTCCAATGGTGAAATGTTTTTCGGCGCTTCGGGGAGAATTCAGAATGAAGAATTAGCAGCGGTGCTGGAGAAGCATTCTCGCGATGATTTGAAGATGGTCATTTTGCTAGGTTGTTACACCAACACGCCGGGAAATCTCTTTAAGCATTGGCTGAAGCTGTTTCCATCGGCGGGTCTGATTGCGGGATACGAGTCAATTGGCGCTTCGAATCGAAGCTTGCCTGGACTTTCCTTTCTGAAGACTCTTTTGGAAAATCAAAATTCATTTCTTCAGCTGAAAAGCGACAGCGATAAGCTGAAACTGATCCAGCAGCTGAATCTGTTTCGCGGACTGAATGCCAGTCTGTATCTAAGAGGATCCTACTTCTCGAATGAGATCAAAGACAGCATGGAAAATCTTAAGGAAATGTGCAAAGCGCCCTATCGCGAGGATCTTCAGATTCAGTATCGGTGCTACTGGAAGGGAGAGGCTGGCTGCGAAACTCCCCCGGCGAACACACATGCGAGTGTGCTGCGCGATTTTTACAAATACATTCAGCTGCATGCGCATTGCTCAGAACAGATCAACGAACGCTACCCGTGGGTTTCCGATATTGTCAGTTTGATCCACTATCGAAATGTGGTGGCAAATTTTATGAAATCGGAATCAGCGGGGATTCAAATTCTCAATCAAGATCTGCGATTGTTAAATCTGGACCCCCAGCTACAATTCGGAGATCTTCTTAAGCTTTCGCGTGCCCAAGTCATTCAAAAGTTGCAGGCGGTCAATCAGGCCTTGGGGCTGATTCGGGACCAAGAAGAAACGACTGCGTATTACGAATCGGGCCGCTTTAACTATGTGATGCAGGCAATTTATAATGCCGAGCTGATTTCAAAGCATATCATTGATTTTTCACAAGCACCTCTCGACTGGGTCG
>CBIHPB010000173.1:0-7832 GCA_966211485.1 uncultured Bdellovibrio sp. | reverse complement strand
CGGATCGTAAGAGTCATCGACATCACTTTCTGCGACAAGTCGCCAGGGAGTCGGCTGCTCGGTTTTGGGAGAAAGAAGTGAATATTGTGCGTGACTGAGAGGTGCAATCAAAAGCACGGTCAAGGCCGTCAGTCCTACCAAAAAACGCAGAGATGGTTTCATCAAGGTCCCCCGTCTTATTATCGAACAAAATAAGACAAAACTTGAGCACAATGAGACAAAAGGCTGCCTCTAAAAGACTAGTTGCTCTTACGTCTCAGTTTGAGACAATGAGCCGCGATTCCATCACGGTGAACATTGGAGGTAGACCGATGAAGACTTCAAAGATGCTTATTTTTGCAGCTATTTTGTGCCCGTTTTTAGTTCAAACGGCCTGCAGTTCAACGCCCTCTCAAAAAAATTATCAAGGTCTAGGCCGCGAGTCTGTGGATGATAAGACCTTGGCGAAGTTTGCGCCGCCACCATTGGCCCCAGAGCTTTCGCGCAAAATTCAAAGCTATTTGGATATTCGCTCGCCAGGATTGGGGATGCTTTCAACCGATAAGCGAAATCTTTTTTTCTCATGGCGTGTGACAGGAACCAGCCAAGTTTGGAAATTGAATCAGCCCAAGGGTTTTCCAGTTCAATTGACTGGCGGCGAGGACTCAACATCGGTTGTGGGGCAAACTCCGGACGGGAAATGGCTGATTCTCACGCGTGACCGCAACGGCGAAGAAAATCCAGGGATCTATTTGCAAAGCACCAATGGCGGTCCGCTGAAGCTGATTCAGCACAAGGCCAAAGTTCAGACCAGCTTTCAATTTGCGACAGCCGATTCGAAATCCATCATTTACCGTGCCAATGACGTGAAGCCAGATTCATACGCTTTCTATAAGTATGATTTGGCCACTGAAAAGTCAGAGCTGATGTTGGCGCCAGACGGTTATTGGACGGTTGCTGATTACAAAGACGACGGACACATTCTGTTTGCGAAAATGCTGACCAATACGGCCAGCGAATATTACGAATGGGATTTCAAATCGAAAGAGCTTAAACCCATTCTGGGGCAAGGTGAAAAAGAAGAGTACGAGGTCAATTATGGAGCTAAGCCTGGTCAATTTCTGGTGCTGACTCCGAAGCTTGGAGAATTCCGCCGTCTTTACCAATATGATGGAAAAAAACTGACACCGATCACACCTGAAATGAAGTGGGATGTCAGCGAGTACGCAATCGATCACAAACGCATGCACATCGTTTATGCGACGAATGAGGCGGGTTATTCAAAAGTAGCGGCTTTGGATGCGAAAACTCTCGAGCCCATTGATTTTCCAAAATTTCCAGATGCCGATCAGGTCTATATCGCGTCGATGACCCGCGACGGTCAAAGCGTCATGATCGGTGTGGAAACCTCAAAAGGTCCGCGCGTCAGTTATTCCTATAACTTTGCAACGAAAAGCCAGGTTCAGTGGGTGGTCCCAAGTCAGCCGGAAGTGAATACAGAAAAATTCGCGCGTGCGACTTTGGAAACTTACAAAGCCAAAGACGGAACTGAGATTCCAATGTTTGTTCGGCGACCGGCAATTTGTATGAATCGCGCCTTGGTCGAGCCTTGTCCGGTGGTTGTGCATTTCCATGGTGGCCCGGAAGGTCAAAGTCAGGCGGGATTTAATATCTTTGCTCAGATGTTTGTGGATGAAGGAATTATTTTTGTCGAGCCGAATGTTCGTGGCAGTGACGGCTACGGCAAGACTTGGTTCCACTCGGATGATGGTCCGAAGCGCCTGAACGTGATTTCGGATATCGAAGATGCAGCACTTTACATCAAACAAAAATGGACCGTGGGTGGGCGTGCTCCAAAAGTTGGAATCATGGGTTGGAGCTACGGCGGCTATTCCACCTTGGTTGGAATGAGCATGTTCGGTGGCACCTATGATGCCGGTGTGGCCTTGGTTGGAATGAGCAATCTTCTGACTTTCCTGAATAACACGGCTCCTTATCGCCGAGCCCTGCGTACGCCAGAGTATGGTGATCCGGTGACAGATAAAGAGGCGCTGATCAAGCTTTCGCCTGTGACCTACTTGGATCGCATTAAGAACCCACTTATGATCGTGCAAGGGGCGAATGATCCGCGCGTTCCCGTGGGTGAGGCGATTCAAATTCATGATCTTTTGGAAAAGCGAAAAGTTGAAAGTGATTTGATCATTTTCGCTGACGAAGGCCACGGTACTGACAAGCGCAGCAACAAGGTGCTGGAACTGGGGCATGCGGTGGGCTTTATGAAAAAGCATTTGGCGCAGGCTCCCGGGCAAACGGTGCCGATGACATCAAAACCTTAAAATTTTCGGGTTGAAGAAAGTCCATCTGAGTTTTGACAAAAGCAAAAACTGAAAAACGGAATCCCAGGTGGATTCCGTTTTTCTTTTGGCGATTCTTTTGGATACTGACAGGTATGGAATTGACCGCAAGCCTGTCCAAAAAGAATGTCGAAATTCATAATAACGATTACTACGACCAGTTGGGACGCAAATGGTACCGCGCCCATGACGAGCCCATTGCCATCCATCGGGCCGAGGCAAACTTTCGAAACCCATGGATCATTAGCCGTATCCACGAGTTTTACAGTTACCGATTGAAAAAGCCGCGAATCTTGGACGTGGGCTGTGGCGCTGGATTTTTATCTAATGCTTTGGCGAAGGAAGGTTTTGATGTCACAGCCGTGGATCTTTCTAATAGCTGTCTGCAGATTGCCAAGCATCATGACGAAACGGGGACGGTCAAATACATGCTGGCGGACGCTTACACCTTGCCATTTGATGCGGGAAGTTTCGATGTGATCACTTGTACCGATTTGCTGGAGCACACATCGAATCCCGAGAAAATTCTGCAGGAGGTTTCGCGGGTGCTGTCGATGAATGGTTTTTTCTTTTTCCATACTTACAATCGAAATTGGATATCTTGGGTGATGGTTTATCTTTTTCATCGCTGGTTTGCGACCCAGCCGTCGGGAAAGCTAAATGCCTATAACCTGTTTATCAAACCACGGGATTTCATCTCCTGGCTTGGAGATAACCGGCTTTCAACGATTGAGATTCATGGGATCCGACCCCGTTTTTTTCAGGTGCCGATGCTGAGGCTTTTGTTTGGCGGCAAGGTGGATCCGCGTTTTCGCTTTAAGTGGACTCAGATGAAGACGGTGTCTTATGCGGGAATTGCTCGGAAGGTTCAGGCGCGTATCTATTAGTGGATCTAGTAGGTCAATTCAGAGGCGAATTCTCAGAGTATAGGTTGTGGGAATTGAAGTTCCAAGTGTCAAATGGCCAAGACCGGCGCGTTAATTGATTTTCGCAGCGGAAATCACCAGCAGAAAGAGCTTTTTGATTCTGATCATGTGACTGAGTTTGAGCTCGAGTGGAAGAGCGAAGGGTCAAACTTTCAGAGCTCAAGTCTTTGTGGACGACTTTGATTTTCCAAGTTAGGCTTCGGTGGTCCTTGAACATCCCGAATGCCAAATATTGATTGCTTGGAGGTATCAGTGGATTCCAAACGTCCGGCCCATTCGCATCCGCCTGTTGATTACAAATCAGCGGGGGTCGATGTCGAAGCCGGCGATGCGCTGGTCGATTGGCTGCAGGAATCCGATACCACTTCGCAACCTCACGCTGACAAAATTGTTTCCGGCATTGGTGGCTTTGCCTCTTTGTTTCGCGCTGATTTCTCTCATATGAAAAAACCTTGTCTTGTCACCTGTACGGACGGGGTTGGAACCAAAGTTAAAATCGCTTCTCAATTTGAACGCTACGAAGGTATTGGCCAGGATTTGGTCGCCATGTGTGTGAATGATTTGATTTGCACGGGTGGCGAGCCTTTGTTGTTTCTGGATTACTATGCGACGGGAAAATTGGATCTGCGGGCGGCTAAAGGATTTTTGCAAAGTGTAAGAAAAGCTTGTGTGGAAAGCGAGTGCGCTTTGGTCGGAGGCGAGACTGCTGAAATGCCGGGGGTGTATCAAAACAAAGATTTTGATTGCGCGGGTTTTGCTGTCGGCGTGGTGGATGAGGAAAAATCCCTGGGTGCCCACCGAGTGAAAAAAGGCGACGTGTTGATCGGAGTCTCCAGCAGCGGATTTCATTCCAATGGCTACAGCCTGTTGAGAAAAGTTTTTGCCGATGATCTGGAGAAATGGGCTGACGTGCTACTCACGCCCACAGCTCTTTATGTGAAACTTTTCAAAAAAATGAAAGCTTCAGTTCAATTGCATGCGCTGGCGCATATGACGGGCGGTGGAATTGAAAACGTTCCCCGTATTCTTCCCAAAGATATCACTTGGAATCGAAAAGATTGGCCGTGGCCGTCCAGCTTTCGTGAAGTTCAAAAGAGAACTCAAATGACGGACGAGCAGATGCTGGGCACCCTCAACTGTGGTGTGGGGCTGGTGGTGGTCGTGCCTCCAGAGGAAAGCGGTCGCACCCGGCAGGTGATTGAAAGCAGCGGATTTCAAGCTTTCGAGCTGGGAGATCTGCGATGAGGTCACGCGCGGCTTGGGCGATTTTTCTCTCGGGCCGAGGCTCGAACGCGCAGGCACTCTGGGATCTTTTGCCAGAGCTTGATATCGCACTTGTTGTCAGCTCACGAAAAAAATCTCAAGGACTTCTCAGGGCAAAAAGATTGGGGCTTCCCACTTTGGTTCTGGATCAGCAGGTGAACTGGATGAAGCTCACGCAAGAACTTCAACTGCGCGGTGTGGGGCGGATATTTTTACTAGGGTTTATGAAATTGCTGCCGCCGGAATTTTGTCAACAGTGGGCGGGACGGATGTGGAATCTGCATCCCAGTTGTCTGCCAGAATTTCCCGGTGCGAAAGCGCTGGAGAGAAGTTACGAGGCTGGTGGAAATCTGGGTGTCAGTATTCATCAGGTGACCGCCGACATGGATGCGGGACCTTTGAGTTTGCAAATGAAAATATCAGATCAAGCGAGACGGGACTTTCCGACGCTTGAAGTGGCTCAGATGAAAATCTCTCAGACCGAGCAAAGGCTCGTCACTGAGTGGGCTCGTCGGCAGCCGTTTGGTGGAGGAGCTTCGTGGATTTAAATGCTCAGATTGGAATTGTTTCTGTTTTTGGCCGGGGCCATTATCTGGCCGCACGTTTGGCGCAGGCCAAGGTTCCTGTCACACTTTTAGATGTCACCGATCAAATGGGACGATGGAGTGCGGAGGATGTTGAAGGGCCTTTCGGTTACTTTGAAGTCGAAGGCACCGGGAATGCCCGTTTGCATGAAGATGAAAAGAATTTCGAGCTTCCAGGTGGATTTGTTGTTTGGCTTCCAGAGGGGCCATTGGAAATGCGAGGTCCTACGGCGACCCATCGTTTATCACAGCTTGAGATTCCGGACTCGACTCTTGAATACATGAAAAAAAATCCGTCCCTAACGGCGGCGGATGCGGCGGCTTTTAAAAAGCAGGCATTTGAAAAAAATTGGCCGGCGATGCTGGCTCATCATCTGACGGGCTCGGTGGACACTTTATCTACTGAATCCTTGCGTGAAGGGCTGAAGAGAAATCTCTTTGAGAAGTTCTCAATTCGTCAGGTGACGCCTGGAGGGCATGCCAAGTCTTTGAAGTGGTGCGAAGAGTTGGGCGTGAAGGTTCTGCGCAAAGTGGAATTAAAAGATTTGGTTTTTGAGGAACGCCGAAAGGTCGCAAGTCTAGAGGTTCGCATCGAACATCCGGGACTGTTTAAGGCCGAGCAATTGGTGATGTGTCTGACCTCAGAAGAAAGTGCGATGGTTTCGCAAAAAATCCAGCAAGCTTTGTTTGGAGCGGAATCGGCGATTGAGCCGCAGTGGGCGTGGATGCGCTATCGTGTGAAGTTCCAAGGGCAGGGTCCGATGTCATCATTGATTCGGGATCAGATCCCGGCTCACTGCTTGGTGATCGATGATCTGATGCTGCCATGGTCACATGAAAATTTTGTGGTCTTACAGAGAGTTGCGGGTCAAGCGGATCTCTTCGATGCTTGGATGAAAATTCCAAACAATCAGCGATTTAACAGTCAGTATCTGGGTGGTCGCGGTGCCCAGATGCAAGACATGCTGGAAAAACGACTGCCGGACAATCAAGTCTTGATGGTGGATCTGCCAGCCGAAGCGAAGGCGACTTTTCAACAGCTGGGGCCTGCTCGTCATCCGGTCTACTCTCGGGCGGTGAGAGGACTTCGCGCCAAGCGCAGTCTTGGAAATATTCATTTCGACAGTCCCGAGTTTTGGCGGGCGCTGAGTTGGGAAGGGCAGTTTGAACATCAGGACCTGATTTATCAGGATCTCAAAGCTTGGTGGGATCATAAAGAAGAACTGCGAATTAAGCGGGAACTAAAAGAGGCAAAAGCGAGAAGTCGAGGAGCAGAGCTGTGATCGAGAGATACACCCGAAGTGAAATGGGTTTGGTCTGGGATGTGGAGACTAAGTTTTCAAAAATGATGGAAGTTGAAATCGCCGTCGCGAAAGTACAGGCGGGGATGAAGATTATTCCGCGCTCGGCAGCCCAGGCGATCGCCTCCAAGGCGAAATTTTCCGTGAAGCGAATTTTGGAAATCGAAAAAGAGACCAAACACGATGTGATCGCCTTTGTTTCGAATATGGCTGAAAACGTCGGCGAAGCCGGGCGCTATGTGCACTTTGGATTGACCAGTTCAGACGTGCTGGATACTGCGTTTAGTCTTCAGGTCCGGGATGCGGGCGAAGTCTTAGAGAAAAGTCTCGATTTCCTAGAGAAGTCATTAAAGCAAATTATCCGAAAAAATGCCGATGTCATGTGCGCCGGTCGCACGCACGGAATGTTTGCTGAGCCCACGACCTTTGGTTTGAAGATGGCGGGTTTTTTGGCCGAGCTGATGCGAAACCGCACCCGTTTTGAACGAGCTCTGAAGCAGATGCAAATCTGCAAGCTGAGCGGGGCGGTTGGTACTTACTCAAGCCAAAGTGTGCAGGTCGAAGCGAAAGTTGCAAAGCTTCTGGGGCTTCAAGCGGAGACGATTGCAACCCAAGTTGTACCACGGGATCGGCATGCGGAAGTTTTAATGTCTCTGGCTTTTATCGGCGCAGGCCTTGAAAGACTTGCGATCGAGCTTCGGCATTTACAGCGCAGTGAAGTCAGCGAAGTGACCGAAGGGTTTACCCGCGGACAAAAAGGCTCGTCGGCGATGCCGCATAAGAAAAATCCGATTTCGGCAGAGAATATCACAGGCCTCGCGCGCTTGCTTCGCTCGTATGCTCAGGCGTCGATGGAAAACATCGCACTTTGGCACGAGCGAGATATCAGTCACTCGTCTGTCGAGCGCGTGATTTTCCCGGATGCGTTTATCGTCGCGGATTATGCTGTTCATCGCATGGCGGTTCTAATTGATGGTCTGGATGTGCATCGCAAGCGCATGCTCGAGAACATCGATCTTTCCCAAGGACAGCTTTTCAGCTCGCAAGTTCTTTTGGCATTGGTTGAAAAGGGACTAGACCGTGAGACCGCTTATTTCCATGTGCAGAGACTTTGCCATGCTTTGGGGAAGGGCGATCAGTTGCAGGATAAACTGAAAAAAGATCCGGAAATGAAACGGTTGCTAAAGCCGAAAGAAGTCGATCAGATTTTCAAAGGCACGCGAAATCAAAAAGCGATCAAAGAAGTGATCAAAAGGGTTTTGTAAAATGAAAAGTGAATTGCTGTACGAAGGAAAGGCCAAGAAAATTTACTCGATCCCCGGCGAACCGAACAAGGTCCGCGTCGAGTATAAAAATAGCCTGACTGCTTTTAATGCGTTGAAAAAAGGCGAGTTCGAACAAAAAGGCGAAATCAACCGCGAGATC
>CBIHPB010000172.1:0-7875 GCA_966211485.1 uncultured Bdellovibrio sp. | reverse complement strand
TGTTCTGCACAATAAATTCGATCGACTTGCGAATCGTATTGTATTTATTGATCTCGATATTTTCCTGAGCCGGAATGCTAAATTCCTTCATCAGTGCGGACATAATTTCGATCTGCTTCACAGAATCCAGACCCAAATCGCTTTCCAGATCCGCATCCAATTCCAGAATTTCTTCTGGGTAATTCGTCAGGTCTTTGAAAATTCCAAGCACCTTTGCTTGCACATCTGCGGATGGCTTGACCGTAGCTGCGGGTTGAGGCGTAGCTACAGGTGCTGGCGCAGGTGCAACGACCGGCTGAGCCGCCACAGGTAATATCTGAGGCGCGCGCTGGGAACCGGCAAATGTTTGGACGATCTGATCAATCGAATCTTTCAATGAAGCTGACTTCTTCTGGCATTCATAGGCGTGAAAGCCGACGTGATTTTCAAGATGCGTGCGTGCCAGTCCCGTCAGGCTGTTCCTACCACCCGTTTCAAAGAAGTTCCGAGCACCCTGCGCGTACAGGGTTGTCAGACCGTCCCGGAAGTTGACCCGCTGAACCAATTGGAATGCGAGCATCTCGCGAATATCATCCGAAGCTTCGTAGAAGCGTCCCACAATCGGTGAAAAAACGCGCACAGTCGGATGAGACACTTTAATTTCGCGCATGCTGTTCGCAAAGGCAGGCACAGCTTTCAGCATCAGCGGCGAATGAAATGGAAAGGCCGATTTCAATTTGGTCGCAGCGATACCTGCGGCGTCCGCCAGTTTCAAAATTTTCTCAAGTGCCGGAGTCGAACCGCTGACAACGGTTTGTTTTTTTCCATTGATGACAGCCACACTGAGATCAATATCGCCCAGGAATTGGATCAAGTGCTGAACCTGCTCGGCAGATGTGCCAAGAGCGTACATTTTTCCTTCGCGGGCATATTGTTGAATCGCCTGCGTTCGGAAGCAGGTGATTCGCAGTCCATCTTCGAAAGTGAAGGCACCGGCGGCAGCCAATGCCGGAATTTCGCCGACACTGTGACCGACGATCCAATCCGGATGAACTCCCCGCGTTTGCAGAATTTCCTGCAGGAAAAAACCCGCCAAATAAATCACGCACTGTGAAAGCTCAAAGTCGTTTTCAATGGGATCCGGAACGGCACCCGGTTGGGCCGGGTAAATCACGCTGCCAAGATCCTTGCCGAACTGCTTGCGCACGATGGAAGACGCGACCTCAACTCGCCGATTCAGTTCCGGAAATGTTGCAATCATTTCAGTGAGTAAGGTGTCTGTGAATGAACCCTGCCCTGGAAACATGAAAACATTTTTCCCAGGCCGAGTGTTCGATGTTGCCATTGCAACGCCTCCTTCAAAATACAAAAAATGACCGTGAAAATTAGGTGTTCGGTCACCTTAACGTTTCGGTCAGCGCGGACAATCTTTCAACATGACCAAGGGACGGGATTCTTTAGATGACCGAATACATTTGAAGCCTGACACAGACTGGCCCAGACTCGACCAAACGAAAGTCCAGTTTCCATTTGCCGGTATCTCTCTCGCCTTCAAAAGGAATCATAAACATCCGATTCGTCAGAGCAATACTGGAGCATCATGGACTCAGCATCATGGTTATCAGAAAACAAGGGTTTGAGGTAAGCTGCCGGCTTTCTGAACCCTTTCTTCCTGGGCGAGGGATCGAACAGTATTGTCTTTCGCGCCGTTAAAAACGGCAGTGATGTCGCCGTTAAAATCCTCCGCCGCGAGATCTACGACACCGAAGAGCGCATCCAACTTTTCCACCGCGAGGTCGCATCGATCGCCTGCCTGTCGCACCCGTCGATTGTCGAAGTCTACGAATCCGGACAAATTGGCCAGTACCTTTATCTGGCGACCGAATTTATCGACGGCCATGTCTTGGAAGAATCTCTGAAATCTGGCGAAGTCGATGAAGCTTTAAGTCTCAAGATCGCTCGCTCAATGACTCAAGCGCTGATTGAGATCCACCGCTCGGGTTTCGTTCACCGCGACATCAAGCCCAGCAATGCAATGCTCACAAGCAAAAAAGAAATCAAGCTGATCGACTTCGGCTTGGTCACTCGCGCGCAGGATTCCAATTCATCCAATGACGGCTCGATCGTTGGAACGATTCGATACGCCTCGCCCGAGCAGTTGGGTCTGATCAAGCAAGCTGTCGATGGACGCTCGGATCTTTACTCGCTTGGCATGCTTTTGTATCACTGCCTGACCGGTCGTCCCGCTTTTCAGGAAGACGACTTGGGACTTTTGATGGAGCATCATCTCAAAACGGTTCCGACGCCAGTGTCGCAACTAAATTCCAAAGTCAGTCCGATGCTGTCGAATATCGTCAGCAAACTGATCGCCAAAGATCCCGACGAACGCTACGAAAGCGCTTCCCAGTTGAATTACGATCTGGAAAACATCGCGACTCTTCAAAGCCTGGGCTCGCGCCGGGCCGCTTTGCAAAACAATGTCATCGTCGGCCGCGACGAAGAAGTCGCTTCTCTCAAAGAAAAATGGGAACTTGCCCGAAAAGGTCAGGGCCGCATTTGTTTTGTCATGGGCGAAAGCGGATACGGAAAAACCAGACTTTGCTATGAGATTATGAACGAGTCCGAGAAAGTTTCAGCGATGATCCTTCGCGGAAAAAATGAAGAGCGAAACACCCATCCGATGGGCGCATTCCGCGAAGCCATCCAATCTCATTTGGATCTGGCTCTGCATACTGGTGGCGAGACCTTGGAAAAAGAAAAGAAATTGATTCAGGAATGCCTGAAGGAACTGCCCTCTTCCGTGTTTCAGCTTTCAGCCAAACTGAAAGAGTTCGCGAATATCTCTCACTCGGAAGAAGCCGAAGCCGGAAGCGACGAGCAGTTTGTTGTTGCCATGAGCGAATTTCTGACTCGCTTTTTCTCCAAGCGTGGTAAACCAATCGTCTTTCTTTTAGATGACGTTCAATGGCTTTCGCCAATTGGCATCTCGGTTCTAGATAAAATATCCGAATCGATTCAAAAGCTTCCCGTTTTGCTTTTGATCACAGCCCGCAGCGAAGTCGAAGCTTCCTATACGATTTCAGAAAATCTGGGATCGCTTTTCAAAGACACGTTTTCACTGATCGAAGTCAAAGCGCTGAAGCCGGAAAAGGTGCAACAGATCGTTTTCGATAAATTGGGCGAGCGTCAGCTTCCTCCACAGATCGTCAAGTATGTGATCGATCTGGCAAAAGGAAGTCCTTATATGGTCGATCAATTGGTTCGAACCCTGATTGACTCAAATGTTCTATCCCTTAGCGGTCGCAGCTGGGCTGTCAATCAAGACAAGCTGGCTTCGCTTCCACTGTCCGGAAGCTTGATCGAGATCATTGTTGCCCGTCTCGGGCAGATCGAAGCGAAAACCCGGGAACTTCTGAAAGCCGGATCGGTTTTAGGTCTTCAGTTTAAAAGAGAAATTCTCGGTCAGGTTCTGGGCTGGGATGACATCCAAGTCGCGACAGGCCTGCAAAATTCAATCAAATACGGATTGGTCGAGCATGTCGACGGAGACCTTTTCCGGTTTATTCATGACAAAGTTCTGGAGTCCCTTCTGGTCAGCACCGATGCCAACGAGCTCAAACAGTTGCATCAAAAAGCGGCGCGCTCTTTTGGCCAGGATCTGGAAAGCAATTTATTCTCGGTCGCCTACCACTTGACCAAAAGTGATTTCGAAGAAGACAGCGAAAAGGCCTACGAAGTCTGCCTGCGCGCCGGCGAAGAAGCTCTTCTTTCGAACGCGGGAACTTTGGCCCTTCAGCTTTTAAAATTCTCGCAGCAAAAAGCCATTTATCTTTCGAAACCAAAACCTTTGATCGGTGAAATCGAGCTCCTGCTTGGTAAAGCCTGCAAGCGCGCCAAACATCACGACGAATCGATGACTTATTACCGGGCTGCGCTTGAAAATGCCAAGGGAACGCTGACCGAAGTAAAGGTTCGCTCGGAAATCCTGAGCAATATGATTTTGGTCGAAAGCCGAATGGAGGCTGTCGAGCCCGAAATCCAGCGGGCCTTTGAAGCCCTTGGTCAGCCGTTGCCGATGTCAAAAGGAGCTTTGATTTACGATACACTGAAAAGCCTGATTCGAATTCCATTCGCCAAATTTTTCCAGGGTCAGGCGAAGACCGAAAGTGAAATTGATTATTTGAAAACGGCTGGAATGTTGGACCGAATGGCCGGCTCTTACTTTAACTACACCGGTGAAAAACTTCGTTTCGTCAATATTCTTTCCCGTATGGGAACGGTGGTTGCACGCCTGGGTCCTTGCAGCGAGAGTGTTCATATTCTTGCCGGCTACACTTTGGTTTTTGGAATTCTTCGAAAACGAAAGCTGGCCGAGAAGTTCGGACAAAGTGCCAATCGAATGGCCAAAGAAATCCAAGACCCCGTCTGCATGGCAAAGGCCGGCATCGACTACGCCATGGCGACTTGTTACATCGGTTTTCCGCTTCTCTCGCTGAAAATGCATAACGAGTTGTTTGCCGAGCTCGAGTCTTGGATTTTGCCGGAAGACTATTCGCGCAACACAAATGATATCGCCTTGCAACTTTTGCTGCGCGGACGAGCTCGCGAATGTCTGACGACAGCTGCAACGGCGATGAAGCGCAATGAAAAATTCAAAATTACCAATCGAAAAATTCTTCCGATGGCATCGTCTTGTGCCTCGCATGCCCTGATGGGAAATTTTCAGGCCGCCTTGGAAGCCAAGAATGCGGCTATTGACCTGTTTGAACGCGATCCGGGATTCAAAAAACATCTTCACGGAAGCGCCATGTTCATCTATTGCATCATGACGTACTTCCTTGAAAAGGATGAGCTCGACGAGTGTCAGCGCTTCATGGACATCTCGAATGTGGATTCCTATATTCGAGATGGAACACCTTTCCAGCGATCCATGTTTCTGACGATCGCCTATTATCGCCTGCGCCGTTTCGAGCTCAACCCGACACCTGAAAACGATCTGCTGGCCCGAAAATCTCTGGTGGATCTGAAAAAGGCATCGCCTGACAGCGCTTTCTGGTGCCATTTGTATCTCAACCAAGCTCACTATGCCCGGCTCAAAGGAAATCTGAATCGCGCGGCTTATCTCCTGAGAAAAGCGAAAAAATTCGCACAGCTTTCGGACAGTCAGATTTGTCTTTTCGATATTCTCCTCGAGCAGGCCCGCCTGAAAAAGATCGAAGGCGATCTGATCGAATCGAGATCTTTTGCACTGTATGCACATGAGACTTCGCAAAAGATGGGTTGGACCGCTCGTCAGGCAAAAGTTTTGAAAGAATTCGACATCACCGAATCGAAAGCCGCATCTGCTGCCGCAGCCAGTGCTTCGACCATGCAAACGTCGAATCGTTACTCGAAGGCCTTGATGGATTTAAGCCTTGCCATGACAGGCGTTATTTCATCTGAAGATCAGACTCGGTTGGCACTGGATGAAGCGATCAAATTGCTACGTGCTGAACGTGGCTACTTCTTCTTCCTGAATACCGAGGGAAACCCTGTTCTGGCATTAGGGCGCAATCAACGCGGCGAAACGTTGGATTCAAGTGCAGCCTCTTACAGTCAGACGATCCTCGGACAAGTTCATCAGTCACAGGAACCCGTGATCATGGTGGCGGACGGCAACAACGTCTACGCGTCGATCGAAAGTATCGTTGCGAAAAATCTCAAAAGTATCATCGCCACTCCGATGTTCCTGCGAAACAAGTATGTGGGAATCGCCTACTTCGACAGCGATGTGGTCAAAGGGCTGTTCTCCAAGGACGATTTGGATATTTGCCGAGGCCTTGGCAGTCACTTTATCGTCGCCCAGGAAATTTCGAAGGCGGCCTCTTTGGAATCCGAAAAAGCGGTGCTTAAAAAAGATCTCGAGCTTACGGCGGCCGTGCAATCCCTTTTGTTCCCATCAACCAATACGATCAATGTTCCAAACTTGGCTGTCAGCGCTTTCTGTAAACCGGCGACGATTTGCGGAGGCGACTGGTGGTGGTGGAGCAAAATGCCAGACGGCCGCATCCGCGCCCTGTTGATCGACGTCACGGGACACGGAGCCGCCCCGGCAATGGTCACGGCCATCATCGCCACGACTGTGCGGCAAAAGTTGGATCAACACGAAAAAACAACTTTGCCTGAAATCCTCAGCTTCACAAATGAAATGCTTTGCACCATCATTCAACAGCAGTACATGGCAACGGTGTCGGCAATTGAATTGGATCCATCAACAGGACTTCTGAAATGGTGGACCGGTGCTGCTCCGTTCTTTGTTATCGTCGATAAAGACCGCAAATTGCGCTCGTTCGAAGAGCCCGGTGATCTGTTGGGAATGAAAGAAAAAGATTTTGCGCTTGGCTACATGGAGTGCAAATTAAATCCCGGTGATCGCATTTACATTTTCAGTGACGGTCTTTATGAACTGCCGGTTGCACCGGATGTGACCTTCAATGTGCGCAGCTTTAAACGAATGCTGATCAAATACTATGATATGGATGTCGAAGTCGCAAAAATCGGCATCTTGGACGAGCTGGAAAAGATGATCCACGATCCAATGGCGGCCGATGACATGACGATCATCATTGCCGACTATATGCCACAGGATCGCATGAAGACCGCGACTTTGTCTGTCGACAAAGTCAGCTGATCATATTCTCGAAAATTTCTTTTTTCAAAGTCCCTTGGGTCGAGCGGACCGAAGCCAGGCAGCAGGCCAGCAACAGGATCACCGCACTCTTCAGATAATCCGAAGGCACAACCGCGATGGCAAATGGACTTGGCTCTGAAAACAACCCGGCCCGGTAAGTGACTTCCAGCGAATTGATACCAAACGTCAGCAGCAATGAAACCAGTGTTCCAATGGCCACGCCGATCAGTCCCAACACGACGGCTTCCGCTGCAAAAATAGAGACCATCTGGCGATTGGTGTATCCAATACTTCTCCAGGTGCCAATTTCACGGGTTCGCTCTTTCACGATTCGAACCATCGTGTTGAGTACGCTCAATGTTGCAATTCCCAACAACACCAAGCCCAGAAAGGCCTTGAACATTGTCAGGAAATCATCCGTCTTTCGGAATGTATCACCGATAATCGGATGCTTTCGCCAATCCTGAACTTTCAGATTCAAGCCCTTGTCGTCGCTGACTTTTTGCAACTGCTCGACAAATTTTTTGGTCAGTTTCGGATTCTTTAACAGCACCGAGATGTAAGAGATATCTTCTGTTCCTTGCAGAGATTGCGCCTGATCCAGTGGCATCATCAGAAATCTGGAATCCAAATCCCGAAACACCGCATCGACAAGACCGGAAACTTCTAAATCCAATGCGCTCATTTGTCCCGTGGGTGTGACTGAGACAAACTGGAGATTCGGTTCGGCGCATTTGAAATGCCGATCCTGCTGTGGATAACCATGCAGCGAACGGTAAACGCGAATCTTCGGATCCGGAACACATCCCAGCTTTTTTGCAAACGACTGACCCAAAACAACGGATTCAGGTTTCGCTTTCTCGAGAGGAACCCCGTAAAGCGTATTCCACACCCAATCAGGCCCGCGGATTTTTGCACCGGATTCAAGCTCATAGCCAACCCCTAAAAAGACGGACGATTTTTTTCCGGTCGAAGCCATGCCTTGAATGCGTAAAAATTTGGACCAAGCATCGACATCCGGCATTTGCTTGAGAATTTCCGCAATGGCCGTTTGGGTTTTCGGATCAAGACTGAATTTTTCAGGCTCCATTCGTCCATCCGGAGTCCACAAACCCTGCTTTTCGATATTGACGTCACCAAACATCATCAGTTCACGATACTGCGTGAAAAGCTGATTGAGCGTGTTTTCAATATAGCCACCAAATAGCACCATCGCCATAAATCCG
>CBIHPB010000171.1:0-7881 GCA_966211485.1 uncultured Bdellovibrio sp. | reverse complement strand
AAGATCTCCATGCGTTCGACCGTGTCGATATCGCTATGCAGGTACTTCACCTTGATCCCTAGCGACTCATAGTACTCGGTCAAATCCTCGGCACTGCGCTTGGTCAATGTGGTGATCAACACGCGCTCTTTCTTTTTCACGCGCTCGCGAATCTCCTTCAACAAATCATCGACCTGAAATTTAACAGGACGCACTTCAGTCTGCGGATCCACAAGGCCTGTCGGACGAATGATCTGCTCGACAATCATGCCTTCAGATTTTTGCAACTCATAGGGCCCCGGGGTTGCGGACACGTAAACGACTTTGTCCATGAAGGCTTCAAATTCCTGAAAATTCAAAGGCCGGTTGTCCAAAGCAGATGGCAATCGAAATCCGTGTTCAACCAATGTCATCTTTCGAGCTCGATCCCCGCGATACATTCCACCAATCTGCGGAACCGTCACATGGGACTCGTCAATAAAGGTAATAAAATTCTTTGGGAAGTATTCAAGCAATGTCGGCGGTGGCTCGCCCGGCCCGCGACCGGTCAAATGGCGTGAATAGTTCTCGATGCCAGAGCAAAACCCCATCTGCTCCATCATCTCGATGTCATAAAGTGTTCTCTGCTCGATCCTTTGCGCCTCTAAAAACTTCATTTCCTTTTGATAAGTCTGAAGTCTCTCGCGAAGCTCGTCACGAATCGTTCCAACCGCACGCTTGATATTGTCATCACCGGTCGCATAATGGGATCCCGGGTAAATACCGATCTGATCCAACTCTTCTAGCACTTCACCGGTCAATGGATCAATCCACGCCAATTTTTCAATAAAGTCCCCGAAAAATTCGACGCGAATCGCGCGCTCTTCCTCATAGGGCGGGAAAATCTCGACCACATCCCCGCGCACACGCACAGTTCCACGACTGAAATCCACGTTGTTTCGCGTGTACTGAATCCGCACAAGCTCTCGCAGCAAATGATCGCGCTTCCATTCGGTATTGTTAATCAAATGCAGCATCATGCCCGAGTAAGCCTCGGGACTACCAAGACCGTAAATACAAGACACGGAACTGACAATGATCACATCTTTGCGATCAAACAGAGACCGGGTCGCCGAGTGGCGCATGCGATCGATCTGCTCATTAATCGCCGAATCCTTCTCGATAAAAGTATCCGTCGTCGGAATATAAGCTTCCGGCTGATAGTAATCGTAATACGAAACAAAGTACTCGACTGCATTCTGCGGAAAGAGCTCTTTAAACTCCAAATACAATTGCGCGGCCAAAGTTTTATTGGGAGCCAGAACAAGCGCAGGCTCATTCAGATTGGCAATCGTGTGCGCCATCGAGAAAGTCTTCCCCGATCCCGTCACACCCAAAAGCGTCTGGTGATTGATCTTATTCTGAAAGTTCGAAAGGATCTCAGCAATCGCCTTGGGCTGATCGCCCGAAGGTTTAAATTCCGAAACCAGTTTAAATAATTTCTTTTGACTCATTTTTTCCTGCCCATCTCCATCGAGCACAAATTCCAACTTCGGCAGAACACCGGTTTCATGACTAACTGCCATGTGGCAGTGGTACGACCTTCAGCTGAAGACCAATAAAATGGTCAGTTGACCAATATATTGGTCTTCAAGAGAAGAGCCTTCTCAATCGCCCTTAAAAGACCTCGCTTGAAAGGCCACTTCCAAAAATTTACTTTGCGACTTCCCAATCCGAACCCGTCGGTGTGTCGCTGACCGCAATTCCCATTTGCGCTAATTGATCTCGCAATTCATCCGATCGTTTAAAATCTTTTCCAGCTCGGGCCGCCGAGCGCTCCTGGACAAGCTGGTCAATGGCCGCTCGGTTCAAATTTTTCCGTTTTAACAGCATATCATCCAAAGTGACCAGGAAAGCCTGTGCCGGCTCTTCGAAAAGCGACAAAAGCTTGCCAAATCTCAGAATGAATTGCTTCAAAGCCAGCGCTTTTCCACTGACTGATGGATTCACCTTCATCCCACGCTTCACTTGAGAGTTGAAAGCACGAACCACCTCAAACACCCGAGCAAAAGCCTCTGGAGTTGTGAAATCATCATTCAAGGCTTCGGTGATTTTCGCCCAAGCTTCGCTCGTGATTTTCTCAAAGCTTGCCTCAGGCTTGGTTTCACCTGCAATCAATGTATCCGCCGTCGCCAGAGCTGAATAAATCCGAGCCAGCCCATGAATCGCATGCTCGATCGCGCTCTCGCCGAAATCGGAAACCGAACGATAATGCACACTCAACATCATGTACTTCAAGATCTCAGGATTGAACTCATCCATAAACGAGCGAGCCGTCTTGATATTCCCCAGTGACTTGCTCATCTTCGCGCCCGAAAAATTGATCATGTTATTGTGCATCCAATATTTGACGTAGTGTTTGCCACTGCAACCTTCAGACTGCGCAATCTCATTTTCATGGTGAGGGAAAATCAAATCCATTCCGCCACCGTGAATATCAATCTGCTCGCCCAAAATCGATTTAGCCATGGCCGAGCACTCGATATGCCAACCCGGACGACCGGCACCCCAGGGAGATGGCCACGAAGGTTCATTCGGTTTTGACGGCTTCCAAAGAGCAAAATCCAATGGATCTTTCTTCTGGGTCCCCATTTCGATCCGCACACCAGCTTTCAAATCATCCGGATTGCGATTTGAAAGTTTCCCGTAACCTTCGAAAGCTTTAATCGAATACAAAACCTCGCCATTCACATCGTAGGCTTTTCCGTTTTCAATCAACTGCCCAACCATCTGGACGATGGAAGACATATGCTCGGTCACGCGAGGATTGTGATCCTGCTTTCGCAATTTCAAACGGCCAAAATCTTTTTCAAATTCCTTGATGTATGTTTCCGCAACATCTTCAGACTTTTTACCTTCTTTGTTCGCCCGATCGATGATCTTATCGTCCACATCCGTATAGTTGTAGACATAGGTCACCTTATAGCCGGATTCCTCTAGCCAATTTCGAACCAGGTTATAAAAAATCGCGCCACGAAAATTTCCGACATGCAAAAGATCGTAAACCGTCGGTCCGCAGCAGTACATTTTCACATGCTTGGGATCGTAGGGTTCAAATTTGGCTTTCTGACGGGTTTCCGTATTGTAAACAACGAGACTCATTTTAATATTTTCCTAAGCACATCTCGGCCCGCTTGAGCAAAGACGTTTTCGACATCAACGGCACCAAGATTTTAAGCTCCGCCCCGTGAGGCTGGCCAATCACCGCCACACGCACAGGCTGAAACAAGTTCTTTCCTTTGGCGCCGGTTTTCTCTTTCACCAAATCCTGAATTTTCAAAAAGCGCTCTTCGGTCATGTATTCAGAAGGCTCGGCCGCCACCAGCTCTTTCCAAGCCATCAATACAGCCTTGGTCGGCTCCCAAGTAAAGACCTCGTCCGCCTCCGGCAAGATCGCGTACATTGCATCCGACAACGGCTTATACAGATTCACACTGTCAGCCAATGTTTCCATGTAGGACTTGAAAGTTTGAACACTTTGCTCGCGCCATTTTTGATCCGTTGGCAGACCAAAGTTTTCCTTCGCAAGGAAGGGCTCGATCATCGACCAAATTTCAGCATTCGTGTGCGCTCGCAGGTGCTGAGCATTCATCCACTTCAATTTCACCGCATCAAACACAGCCCCTGCCGGATTCACGCGGTTTAAATCAAAGCCACCGATCATCTCATCCATCGTGAGGATCTCTTTGCCGTTGGCATGAGACCAACCAAGCAAAGCGACGAAATTCAAAAGCGCTTTCGGAAGATATCCTTCCACCTTAAACTCGTGACAGCTGGTCGCGCCCTTACGCTTGGAAAGCTTCTGGCGATCTTCATCCAAAATCAAAGACAAATGCCCGAACTCAGGCGCGGTCCAATTCATCGCTTCGTAGATCATCATCTGTCGCAAAGTATTTGGCAGATGCTCTTCCGCACGCAAAACGTGAGAGATCTTCATCAAGTGATCATCGACCACACAACAAAAGTTATAAACAGGCATTCCGTCCGAGCGAAGCAGTACAAAATCCCCAACCATATCCGACGGAAACTTAATTTCCCCACGGATCAGATCTTTGAAAATATAATCCTTCTTCAACGTGCGGGTCTTAAATCGCACGACCGCTTTTTCGCCGGCTTTGATTTTCGCCAGTGCCGCATCCATCCCCAAATTCTCGTAAGGACTTTCGACATGCGGCTGAGCATAGCCCTGCGCTTTCATTTTCTCGCGCTGAGCTTCCATCTCTTCATCGGTCATAAAGCAGTAATAAGCCTTACCGGAAAGCAAAAGCTCATCCGCGATTTTTTTGTAGATCGAAAGACGCGCACTTTGTTTGTAAGGACCATGCGGCCCCATATCCTGCAAAGTCTTCGGATCCGGTCCCTCGTCCCAGCGAAGGCCCAGCCACTGCAGATCCTCGATCACCATCTTCAAAGATTCTTCCGTCGATCGAGCCTGATCCGTGTCCTCGATCCGCAAAATAAATTTGCCATCATGTTTTTTCGCGAACAGATAATTGTACAAAGCCGTGCGAGCACCACCGACGTGCAAGTAACCAGTCGGGCTTGGAGCAAATCGAACGCGGACTTCTTGAAAAGACATGAAAGCCTCCGAGGCTGAAAGCCCCTATTCTATCGAAATTCCTGAAGTTTGAGGATGGCAAAACGATTTAAGTGCAGAGTGCCAATCTGTATTCATCGACTGACATAGAATCTGGACGCACAAGGCCTTAGGAACCCTTATCGACGGGAACCAAACTCGAGCATTGAATGCATTCTTCGGATCAGCCCAACACCGACAAACAGGGACATTCGATCCTCTTCCGTTCGAGGCTTTTTGGCCTTCAGCCTTTCCAACTCGGCTAAAATAAACGGAGCCGTACGAGCATTGTAGAGTTTAAACTCACGTGCCAAAGCTGCTGGATCCACACCAGCATCCCCTTGAAAATAGGCACTCATTCGAGCCTCAAAACCTTCAACCTCAAGCCAATGCTTTTGCAGAATCGGCGGCATCTGATATGAACCCTGCTCGATTAGTTTTTCGAGACTTTTGATTCGGTAGACCTGAAGCTTCGGACGTGGCTTTAAGTCCGCATAGAATCCCAGCATTTCTCGCATATCCATCAGACGGACACCGAACATACTATCCGATCCCGTCTTATTCAGAACCAAATCCGCTGATATTGCGACAGCCCCATGCACTTCCCCATCCGGATCTACGAGAGCAAATAGATCTCCTGGCTTCAGATCGTCCACGCTTCGAATTGGCTCCGCTAACGGGCTCTCCAACCAGTGCCGAAACTCGAGATCTGAAACAAACCGAAAATGCTTTGCGATTCCCGCATGCACGAGACACAGATTCCAACAGTTGGGCCCCATATCGGCCGGCTGTAAATCCAATCTGTCCCGAATCAAGGAGGTCACAATTTCAGTGACATCGAAAACCAAGCCTCGCTGAATCGGAGAATCTTTGACCTGTGGTGCATCAGCGGTCAACTGACCCGAATATCGCCTCAGTTCCGCAATCAGTTGTTGCGCACGTTCTAAGTTTTTAGTCCCAAGCAAGATCCGGCCAGATTCCGTTCGAACAAAACCAAACCGCTTATGAGTCTCCCAAAAGAAACGAATATGCTGTTCACCTGAAAACCCGTCCATAAAACGGGTGTCGAGAGACAAAAAAAGATTCTGAAAAGAAACCCGGTCAGCTTGAGCTCGTCGACAAATCAGAGGCCTGAGGCCCGCCTCGACCGAAACCGAAGCCAAAACCAACAGGCAAAGCAAGGCCCAGCGCAAATACGCCTTCACTTGTCGATGCAATAGACAGCTCAAAACCCACTTCCGCACATTTACCCGCTTCCGCTTTTCGCTAGAGGTTTCAGCCAGGTAACAGTTCAAAAACAGAACCAAAAAACCAACACAGCTCTCCCCAAATTCTGTAGCGGCTGAGCAGGATGCTCAGCCGCCCGCGGGTTCGGGCCGGCGAAGAGGCCCGATTGGCAGGACGCAAACACCACATGACTAAGAGAGAATCCACTTCCAAATGGCAGCGAAAAAGTGCGAAGCACTTTAAGCCCGCGCACAAAAACAAAAGGCCCAGGTTTCCCCGAGCCTTCCGCCACCAAACTAACTTGAACAGGATTATTAAACTAAACCAAAAATCTGACGAACTTCTTCTTCTTGAGTCAGAGACTCGTTCTTCACCGCCAGGGTCAGTTCCTTCATCAGAAGACCGCGGGCATTGTCGAGCATCTTGCGCTCGCCGAAAGAAAGTTCCTTGTCAGCTTTGAGCAAAAACAGATCGCGCAAAACTTCAGCAATTTCATAAACCGAACCGGTTTTGATCTTTTCCATGTACTCGCGATAACGGCGATTCCATGTCTGAGTGTCGATTTTGACGTCTTTGATTTTCAGGATGGCGATGACTTTGCTCGCCTCTTCTTCAGAGATGATAGGACGCAGACCAACTTGATTGACGCTTGTTTTTGGAACCATGATCTTAAGCCCCGTTTCCAGAATCTGGACCGAGTAGAACTCAAGCTTGGTACCCATGATTTCTTTGACTTCAACGGCGATAACTTTGCCGACACCGTGACCCGGATAAACCGCGTGATCACCGACTTTGAAACCTTGAAATGATACTGATTGCGCTTTGTTTTCAGCCACGCAAACAACCTCCGACCCTCATCCACCGACTGATTGAAAAGGAGAACCCCACAACATCAACATTCAGACGGTTTTTGAGCCGAGGTATTTATAGCCGATTTGACACTGCTTATCAAACCCTTCGCAACCCGTTAGGAAAGATTTCAAAACGAAAACTATTCGCCTTTGGCGAAATAAAGGGGCTTCTTTTCAGAAACCCCTTCTAGAGTCAATTCAATGCTTTATAAGACCGAATTAAAGAGCTGTGTAAACAACCGCGAATGGCTGTTTGCCGTTCTTACCCATTGGGATTCGTGTGCCTTTGACAGAGATTTGGTAAGTGCCAGCTGCCAGACCGCTGAGTTCTGCCACTTCCATGTTGTTGATTGCGTCTTTTGCCAAGATCACAACTGCACCCGCTTCACCGTTGGCGCCGATCGCTTTGACTTCCAGATCCAAGTCATTGACCAGGGCAACTGATGAAGACGGAGTTCCCGGAGCATCCGTGTAAACCAGGTTCACCAAAAGCTTACCAGCTGAAGAAACCTGAGCGGTCATTGTGTAATCCGCTCCCTGAGCAACGTCCGCCTCAACAAAGTGAGTGTTCGCACCCAACCCCGCAAGCTGCGCCATGTCAACTCGGCCGTAACCTTCGTCGTTATTTGGACGAGTGGTTGTGAATTCCTGAGTCGCCCCGCCGCCGTATTGGCCTGGGTACATGTCTTTCGCTGTGTGGATCATCGTCGCCTTGAGCATTGCTGCTGATGGGTTCGCGATTCCAAACTTTTTGATCAGCACTTCACGAGCAATCGCTGCCGCACCCGCCGTCAGCGGAGTCGCCATCGAAGTACCACCCGAGTAAACGTAGTCCTTGTTGTACTCGCCCCACAGAACTTCTGCGGTTGGCGTGTGCGAACGAACAGACAAGATGTTTGTGCCCGGAGCTACGATTTCAGGCTTCAAGCGACCATCTTTCAAAGGACCGCGAGAGCTGAACATCGCCACACCGTCGATGTTGTCGGAAACTTTTGATGAGAAGATCGGCTCGGCACCCCAGCTGGCAGCTGCGTTGCGAAGCTCTTTCACCTGCTTTTGGATACCACCAACGGACAGCAAGTTTTCAGATGCACCGACAGTCAAAGTGTTCTTTGCAGTTCCCGGAGGGCCGACCGAATTTGGATCGATGCGGCCGTCTTTGTTTTTATCCACGCCCGCGTTTCCAGCCGCGTAGATGATCAGCATATC
>CBIHPB010000170.1:0-7912 GCA_966211485.1 uncultured Bdellovibrio sp. | reverse complement strand
TTTCGATGTCTGCGCCAATCTGGGCGGGGATTTGAATCTGCTTCTTCGCTACGAGCAATCACAAAGCGATATCGGAAATACCGAAACGATTGTGCGCTCGACAGGATTTGGATTTTCCGTTTCATCCAGTGACCGACTGAGCTCGGTCACCATCTGGGGAAATAAAAACAATCAAAGCCCCGAAAAGCAGGACGACGAGTTCCTGCTGATCTTTCGGTTGAATAGCAATTATTTGTAAATTGAGATTGCACCGAGCGAAGCTTGATCGCTTCGCTGGTTTGTACATCGGATTGCGCCGCTGGTCTACACATCGGCTTCGCTTCTGGTCTGCACATCGGCTTCGCTTCTGGTCTGCACATCGGCTTCGCTTCTGGTCTACACATCGGCTTCGCTTCTGGTCTACACATCGGCTTCGCCGCTGTATTGATTGCTGTTGCTTCGCCTTTGCTTCTGGTTTTTGCATTGGCTTTGCCGTTGTGGCTACTTCGGTTTTCGAGAGGTAAATGATCGGTTTGGCCAGACTCCTTACTCTGTGCGATATCGAAGAAAAAACTGAGATAAATGTTGACGGAGTTTTCGTCTCTTTATTGTTGAACCACAAGCGTTCATTCAATTCCTGAGCACCCGGCCGTGACGCCTGTTTTTCCCTTTCAAACTAGAGGCGAATAGAGCGTTTCAGCCATCATGAAAAGCACTTCCGGATTTGAATTTTCCCCTCTGAAAAACACGAAAATCGGAGCTTAAAAAACCCGTGCTACAAGATCTCCAACATCAGCGCGGCCATCCGGTTGCCTGATGGAAATTTTCTGATCACCGCCATTACGGCGGTGAAGTGAATTAAAGCATGAACCCTCAAAAGGAGATTTCAAAATGCAGGCTTTAAAACTCGATCGACAATTAAAAACTTTGGTGAAAACCGAACGTAAGATCACTTACGAGATTTTACTTCTCATCCAAACCATCGATATCACCAAAGCATACCGGGAGCTTGGCTATGAATCTCTATACGCCTATCTCACCAAAGAAGTAGGCTACTCGGAAGGGGCAGCGCAAAGACGGATTTCTTCGGCCAGACTGATGAAACAAGTACCAAAGATTGAAAATGAAATCCAAACCGGGGATTTGAATCTCACGCAGGTGTCCTTGGCTTATACGGCCATCCGACAGGAAGAAAAGGCATTAGGTGCGAAAATCTCATCCGCAAATAAATCAGCGATTTTAGAGAGACTGAAATGCAAAAACACTTTTGAAACCCAAAAAGTGCTTCAGCAAGAGCTGCCGTCTTTTGAAATTCCAAAACCCAAAGCGCAACCCGCTGGCAATGACCGAGTGTTTGTGACTTTGGAGTTTCATGAATCCGAGTGGAGGAAAGTTCAATCCATGATGGCTGAGTTTTCACATAAAGTTCCCGACCAAAGGTTGGAGAGTTTGCTGCTGTATTTTGCAGATCAGATGGAGAAGAAAAAACAAAAGCTATCGATGAAAGATCAAACCAAACAAGATCAAACCAAACAAGATCAAACAAAACATGATCAAACAAAATATGATCAGGCCAAATGGGCTCAAACAAAAATAGATCAGACGATTCCACTTTCTCTAAAGCAAAATCAATTCAGACCTGTCCAGGGTGAAAGCAAATCTCAGAATTCCGCAAAAAAGTCCCCAAGCTCGCCGCCGTTACGGCGGTGGAATCCGAAGTTCAATCGCTTCGAACGGCAGGCGATTTCGGCTCCCGTGAGAAGATGGGTGTACAACCAGGCTCAACATCGCTGTCAGTATGTCTCGCCGCTAACGGGAAAACGATGTGATTCGAAGCATTTTTTGGAAATTGAGCACTGTGTGCCCGTCGCCAAAGGTGGCTCGAATAATGTTCAGAATCTGAAAATTCTGTGTCGGGCGCATAATCTTCAGGCAGCCAAGCGCGAAGGGGTCTCCAGAGATAGGTGACTTCCGCCCACCGCGAGCGAAAATCAGCTCAGGTGGTGCTAATAATTCGGCGCAGCAATCATGACAGTTCGCCTCCCAAGAATGGAGCGATGACTCGGGCCTTAACCTATGGGAAAAAGATCTCTTTCCAAAATTTGAAGGGAGCTTCTTATGAAAATCGGCGTGGTCGGTGCGGGACAAATGGGGAACGGTATTGCGCAAGTCGGAGCGCAGTTTGGTTTTGATATGGTGATGTCGGACATCTCGGCGCAAGCTTTGGAAAAAGGCCTGGCGACGATCTCTGGCAGCTGCGATCGTATGATCAAAAAAGGCACGATGACTGAAGATCAAAAGAAAGCTCTTCTCGGAAAAATCAAAACAGCTGAAGGCATGCAAGCTTTGAAAGATTGCGATGTGGTGATTGAGGCCGCGACTGAAAACATTGATCTCAAATTGAAAATCTTCAAAGAGCTCGACCAAATCGTGAAGCCTGAAGCCTTGCTGGCATCGAACACATCCAGCATCTCGATTACAAAAATCGCAGCCGCAACCAAGCGTCCAGACAAAGTGGCAGGCATGCACTTTATGAATCCAGTTCCTCTCATGAAGCTGGTAGAAGGCATTCGCGGTCTGCAAACGTCAGACGAGACTTTCTCAAAAATCAAAACCCTGGCCGAAAAAATGGATAAGACTTTCGTTGAAAGCACGAAGGACATGCCGGGCTTTATCGTCAACCGCATCCTGATGCCGATGATCAACGAAGCAATCTACACTTTGCACGAAGGAATCGCGTCCGCGCCTAGCATCGACGAAGCGATGAAGCTTGGAACCAATCAGCCCATGGGTCCGCTCACACTGGCGGATTTTATCGGCTTGGACACATGCCTTGCGATCATGAACGTCTTGCACGACGGTCTTGGCGATTCCAAATACCGCGCTTGCCCACTACTGGTGAAGTACGTGGAAGCCGGATGGTTGGGACGAAAAACAAAACGCGGTTTCTACACTTACGAGAAGTAAAATGAATTACAAAACGATCAAACTTGAAAATCAAAATGCGATCTGGACGCTGACACTCAACCGTCCGGAAGCATTGAATGCTTTGAACAACGAACTTTTGACCGAGCTTTCAGATGCGCTCAATTCCCTGAGTGAAAAAAATCTGCAAGAAGCCAAAGTTCTGATTCTCACAGGCGCGGGCGAAAAAGCTTTCGTTGCCGGTGCAGATATCAAAGAAATCAATCAGCTTAAAACTGACAGCGCGCAAAAGTTCGCGGAAAAAGGCCAAAGCATTTTCCGACAACTCGAAAATCTGCAGATTCCAGTCATCGCAGCCGTGAACGGATTTGCTTTGGGGGGCGGCTGTGAGCTTGCTCTGGCCTGCGATTTTATCTACGCCTCTGAAAACGCGAAATTCGGTCTTCCCGAAGTGACTTTGGGATTGATCCCAGGTTTCGGCGGCACCGTTCGCTTGACCCGGGCGATTGGTTTGCCAAAAGCCAAAGAATGGATTTTCACGGGCAATATGGTGAGCGCGGCGGACGCGAAAACCATGGGGCTGGTCAATCAGGTGCTGCCTCTGGCAGAATTGATGACAACAGTTCGAAAAACCGCTGAAACCATCGCAACCCGGGGTCCCGTGGCCGTGGGTGCGGCGAAAGCCTCTGTGATGGAGGCCTTTGATCATGACATCGATTCAGCGATGGCGATCGAAGCCAGCAAATTTGCAACTCTCTTTCAAACTCAAGACGTGCGAGAGGGCACCGGTGCCTTCATCGAAAAAAGAAAGGCTCAGTTCCAAGGCCTATGAATTCGACACCAGTAGCGAAGCAAACTCTGAAAAATCACGTGCGCATCGTGACAGCCGCCAGTCTCTTTGACGGCCATGATGCCAGCATCAATATCATCCGCCGAATCCTGCAAGAGTTTGGGGCCGAGGTCATTCACCTGGGTCACAACCGCTCGGTGCAAGATGTAGTGAAGGCTGTCCTGCAAGAAGGCGCGCAAGGCGTGTGCATCAGCTCTTACCAGGGCGGACACATGGAGTACTTCAAGTACATGAAGGATCTCCTAGATCAGGCGGGTGCTGGCTACGTGAAAATTTACGGCGGCGGCGGCGGAGTCATCGTTCATGACGAGAAAAAAGAACTGGAAGCCTACGGGATCGCGCAGATTTTCCATCCGGACGACGGACGAAGACTTGGTTTGGAAGGCATGATCAAAATGATCATGGACGGTTTGGATTTCAATGTCGACGAAGCGCGAGCGAAACATAAGATCTCTAAGCCCATCGACGACAAAGATTCCATTCCGAACACGGAGCTGGGGCAAGCTCTGACCTGGGTTGAAAACTTTGGTAAAGCCCCACTGCTCAAAGATTTCGGTCTCGAGAAATTCAAAAAACGCGAAGGCAAATCGCCACTGGTTTTGGGAATCACCGGAACGGGTGGGGCCGGAAAGTCCTCGCTGATCGACGAACTCGCACAGCGATATCTCAACGCTTATCCCGGCAAAAAAATCGGGATTGTGTGCGTGGATCCTTCAAAGCGAAAAACCGGCGGCTCGCTGCTGGGTGATCGTATTCGCATGAATTCTCTGTCTCGGCCGAATATCTTTATGCGATCTGTGGCTTCGCGCGGATCAGGTCGAGAGATCGCCTCAAGTCTGCCAGAAATTCTGAATTTCTGCCGACAGCTCGATTTTGATTTTATTATCGCCGAAACTTCCGGCATCGGTCAGGGCAACATGGCCATCACCGAAGTCAGTGATCTTTCCATGTACGTGATGACGTCCGATTTCGGAGCACAAAGCCAGCTTGAAAAAATCGATATGATCGATTTCGCTGACCTGATTGCGGTCAATAAAGCCGACCGTCGGGGAGCGCAAGATGCCGTTCGCGATGTTTCAAAACAATATCGCCGATCGCGTAAAATTTTCGACAACGCAGTCGAAGTTCCTGTATTCCTCACACAAGCCTCGCAGTTCAACGACGGCGGAGTGAACCGATTGTTCTTCGCGCTGACCGACGCTTTGGAAAAAAAGCAACCAGGCTGGAAGCTGCCGGAAGACTACAAAAAGAACATTCTCTCGGCTGATGAAAACGTGATCATCCCAGCCGAGCGCCAAAACTACCTGGCCGAGATCACCAACACCGTTCGCAAATATAAAAAGCGCACGGACGAGCTTGCAACTAAAGCTTCGCAATTGGGATCTCTCAAAATCCTGTCGCCATTGATTAAGCTTGAGCAATCTCAGATTGATGATATCACCAAAAATTTGAAGCAAGATTTCACCAGCGACGAAATCACCAGCCTCGAAAATTTCGAAAAGCTGCAAGAGGCTTACTCGAAAGACGAGCTGGTTTTCAAAGTCCGCGACAAAGAACTTCGCCAGCCCTTGGTTCGCACCAGTCTCTCGGGCACCAAAATCCGCCGCGTAGTCGTGCCGCAAATTTCCGACTGGGGCGATCGCTTTAAGTATTTGAAGCTTGAAAATGTCCCGGGTGAATTCCCGTACACCGCCGGTGTCTTTCCGCTCAAGCGTGCGGACGAAGATCCCAAGCGTATGTTCGCAGGCGAAGGCACGCCCGAGCGTACCAACAAACGTTTCCATTACCTATGCGAAGGTGAGCCGGCTCAGCGCTTATCGACCGCGTTTGATAGCGTCACGCTTTACGGTCAAGATCCGGATCTGCGACCGGATATCTTCGGTAAAGTCGGCGAAAGCGGTGTCAGCATCTGCACGCTGGACGATATGAAAAAGCTCTACGCCGGATTTGATCTTTGCTCGCCGTCGACTTCGGTCAGTATGACGATTAATGGTCCGGCACCGATGATCCTGGCGTTCTATTTCAACACAGCCATTGATCAGCAAGTCGAGAAAAAAGAAAAATCTCTCGGCCGAAAACTCACGACGGATGAATACAACGAGCTTAAGAACTGGACGCTGCAACAAGTTCGCGGAACCGTTCAGGCTGATATCCTGAAAGAAGATCAGGGGCAGAATACCTGCATCTTCTCGATCAATTTCGCGCTGAAGATGATGGGTGATATCCAGGAATACTTCACGCGCAAACAAGTGCGGAATTTCTATTCCGTCAGTATCTCGGGCTACCATATCGCCGAAGCGGGCGCGAATCCGATCAGCCAGCTGGCCTTTACACTTTCCAACGGTTTCACATTTGTTGAGTATTATTTGGCGCGCGGTCTGAAAGTGGACGACTTTGCTCCGAATCTTTCTTTCTTCTTTAGCAATGGTCTGGATCCCGAATACGCGGTCCTCGGCCGAGTCGCGCGAAGAATCTGGGCTGTGGCGATGCGGGACCTCTACAAAGGCAACGATCGCTCGCAAAAATTAAAATACCATATCCAAACCAGCGGCCGATCGCTGCACGCGCAGGAAATCGATTTCAACGATATCCGCACCACGCTCCAAGCGCTGATCGCGCTGTATGACAACTGCAATAGCCTGCACACCAACGCCTACGACGAAGCGATCACCACGCCGACCGAAGGCAGCGTTCGTCGTGCGATGGCGATTCAGATGATCATCAACAAAGAATTCGGCATGACCAAAAACGAAAACCCCATGCAGGGTTCCTACTTTATGGACGAGCTGACCGATCTAGTTGAAGAAGCGGTTCTGGAAGAATTCATGAAGATCAACGAACGCGGCGGTGTTTTGGGTGCGATGGAAACCCAGTACCAGCGCTCGAAGATCCAAGAAGAATCCATGTACTACGAGCATCTGAAACATTCAGGCGAGCTGCCAATCATCGGCGTGAACACGTTTATCGACCCAGCAACATTGAAGGCCGGCTATGTGCCGCCAAAGATTGAGCTTGCTCGCGCTTCTTACGATGAAAAAAACCAGCAGCTGACCAATGTGCAGAAATATCAGCAGGTGCATTCGAAAGAAGCAGCCGAGGAACTCAAAAAGCTTCAAGAGGCTGTGCTGACCGGCAAAAACATATTCGAAGCCTTGATGTCGGCCGCCAGACACTGCTCGCTCTATCAAATGTCGCAAGCATTGTATGAAGTTGGTGGGCAATATCGGCGAAATCTCTAAGCAAATGGCAAACTCTCTTTCCGGTTTGATAGCAAGTGGACGTGACCCTGGGTCGGATGCTGTGTTGAATGGAAGGGGAGTGATTCCTGACTTGTCCATGACGAAAATTTTCGATCTAATAAGAGTTGTATGACCATCCCATCTGAAAATGCCAAAGTCCGGCCGCTGAACGCGCGGATCCTTCTTAAAACAGTGTTCTTCGTTTTGTTCACGGCATTTCTCTTGTGTGTCTGGCAAAGTTCGATCGTTCGCTTGTCGAAAAATTTCTACGAAGTTGATCCCGGAAAATTCTATCGCTCAGCACAGCTCAGTCCGACAGAACTTGAAGAGGTTGTGAAAAGATATGGAATCAAGACGGTGATCAGCCTTCGGGGTGCTCCGGAAAATTCCTACTGGGTTCCCGGTCAAAAGCGGGTGCTTGAGCAAAATGGTGTCAGGTTTAAGTGGTTCGGTTGGACGACGGATTATTTCCCCGACAACGATGATCTGAAAGGCTACCTGGAAACTCTCAAGACCGCAGAGTTCCCAGTTCTTGTTCACTGCCGGACGGGTGCGGATCGGACCGGCGAAGCGACGGCCATGTACGCGATCGATTACATGAAAATGTCGAATGAAGAGGCGATCGAAAAGTATCTCAACTTCAACTATTGGCATGTGCCAGCATTTCATCCCGCCAAAACAGAATTCGTTCGCCAATACAAAGGCATGAATGAAACCCTGGCCAACTACAATCTCTGCACACCCGAGCACGCCAAATGGGTCGAGCCGGGGCATTGCTCGAATTTGTAAAAGACTGAAATCACCGCCGCTACGGCAGTGGTCTTACCACAGCAAAGTGTCGACCTTGGTCGGCCCAAACCCATAGGCCAAAGGGCTAACCACCATTTCGATGGTGGTTCTCTGGCTTCTCTCCAAGATA
>CBIHPB010000169.1:0-7948 GCA_966211485.1 uncultured Bdellovibrio sp. | reverse complement strand
TGATCGCGGCTTAACAATCAACCTCGACCCGCCGATAAGATCTGTATGGGACTTCCCCTCAAGCGAGACATGAAAGCGGAATTGGGTGCGGTCGGCAAAGATATGGGCCGGGCGGACACCTTTCGCTACAACGTGCTGACCTATGTGGTTGAAGAAAACTATGACGGAGCGATCCGCGAGCTGAAAGGTTTTCTGGAGGCAGATTCCGAGTTCCCGAGATTTCGCGAGCGGATCGAGCCGTTTATCTTACACGGTATTGATCTTGTAAACGCCATCCGAGCCAAACGAAAATTCCCTGGCGCCCAGATGTTGACCATCGCCAAGCAGCAAGAGCTCAACGAGAAATTCGTGTCTCATTTCTCGGAGTTGCAGGGGATACTTAAGAAAATAGAACGCATCCAAAATGACCTGCGCCTAGAAGATATTCGTTCGACCGTTTGGATCGTGAAGGCTGCGATCACGTCAGCAATTGTGATTGCGGTCGTGGCATTCTTATTGGATGTCAATCAAGGCTTGTTGCAAACGACGATTGTCGTCGTCGACGACGTGTTTCGTGACGTTGTGAATTCCTTTTTCGGGAAACCTTAAGGCTTCAATTTTTGGTAAACAGCTTCCAGCACTGGAAGAAACTGTCCGCGCGGCAGCAGCTTCCCATTTACAAAAATCGTCGGAGTCCCTTGGATTTTCGCCGCAGCCCCTTCTTGCGCCATCGCTTCCAAAAGCTCCTGGGTCGCATCGGCGTTCATGCAGGTTTCCAAAGTTTCATAGTTCAAACCTAGATCACGGCTCATATCCTGAAGTGTGGCTTTGACATCAGACACCTGATGAAGCTCGTCTTGTTTTTCAAAAATCCAATGGTGAGCCTTCCAGCCCAGTTTGGATTGTTCCTCGGCGCACATCACGCCGGCCCCTAATTTACAGCGAACGGCATTGCCTTTGGTTGGGATTGCTTTGTTGCAAGCGCCGTCCAGAGTGAAGGTTTTAAAAACCAGCTTCACGTCCGGATGAGCTTGCGCGAATGAATCCAGCGGAGTCGAGGCCATTTTGCAATGCGGGCAAAGGAAATCCGCAAATTCAACAATGGTCATCGCTGGAGTAGCACCACCGCCTTGGCTTAAACCGCGCTCGAGTTGAAATTCATTTGTCTGTGAAGATCCCCAGTCATACAGAGAATCTTGAATCACCTGACTGATTTTATCATATCCAGCCGAGCTTAAGATCATTCCATTGGAAAGCCAGCCCAGGGCTGGAACCAAGATCAAAACAATCAAGACCCAGCGTGCCTGAGTGAAAAGTGTTTCCAGATCTTTTCCCAGGTGAGCCATTGCGGGGCCAGTCTGAATTTTCCAGGCTCCGATCAGCTGCAAAAATGAAAGCACATAAGCGCTCATGCAAAATAGACAGTAGGTGCCAAGCTTAAACGCCGAAAGTGCGCCCATCACCAAAGAGACCGCAAAAATAAAGCCCGAGAACCAGAACAAAAGTCGTCGGATGGTGTCTGTCGACTGGCTGAGTTCATAGCGAGCCGCGATCAGCAAGATGAAAAATGCAATTTGTGAAATCAGTCCCAGCAGCGCCATCGGCAGCAGACCCAAAAAGCTTGCGTACTTGCTGGCGGCAACACTGTCGCAGTTGAAAGTCGCGTTGATATTGCAAATCGCCGGGCCTTCAGCGGATCCCAGCTTCAGTGCGTAATGCTGGTTGGTCAGGTACAGGTGAGTCGCCATGGTGAGCAAGCTCACAACGATGAGAAAGATGTACCATTTTGCTGTCGTTTGAGGGCTGGGCGGATTCGAGGATTGAGAGGCTTGAGCAGTTGTTTGCATGCCCGATATTAGAACGAAAAAGGATTTTGAAATCAACGATTTATCATGCCACAATGTGTGGGAATGACTGCGGACACCTCCTCCTCTCGCCGATGGATTCAGCTGCGCTATGACCTGTATGCACAAGTGCAGAACCATGTCCGTGCTCTTTTGGGCGAAAGCTCTCCCGCACTGCTGCGTTACCAGAAAGAATACGAACTCGAGGTTTCCAAGGCCTGGAAGGTGGCGACTCGGGACCAATTGCTTACGGCAATCTCACATGCGCAGATTGTTTGGCTGGGGGATTTTCACGCTCTTCAGCAGTCGCAAAAAGCGCAGCTTCGTGTTTTGAAAGCCTTGCCAGATACGACCAATGTGATTCTGGGGCTTGAGTGCATCGAGGCCTGTCATCAGGGGCATTTGGATAAGTACTTGCAGGGAAAGCTCAGTGACCGCGAATTTCTAAAGGCGGTCGAGTGGAAGCGAAGCTGGGGATTTCCTTGGGAGCATTACAAGCCTCTGTTTCGCTGGGCCATCAAGCACAAAGTGCGCATCTATGCCCTGAATTTACGCACAGAAAAACGTTCGATCCAAGCCTTGCGTGAGCGCGATGAATTTTCCGGCAAAAGAATTGTGGAAATTCTAAAAGCCCACCCCCAAAAGCAGATGTTTGTGGTGTTCGGAGATTTGCATTTGGCGCAAAAGCATCTGCCGGCGGTGGTGACCCGCTATATGAAAAATGCGTCCTTCGCCTTTGTTTTTCAAAATCCGGAAAAAATTTATTTTCAGCTTCTCAAAAAAGAAGTCGAGCATCAGGTCGACATCGTTCAGTTTTCCAAATCGAGATTTGGCCTGCTCAGTGTGCCGCCTTGGGTGAAGTGGCAGAATTATCTTCTTTATCTGGAAGCTCACTATGACAAAAGCTTCGACGATGATTTGGATCTGACTGATTATGTCGCCAAATACGTGAAACTGATCTCAGAAGACCTTGGCGTGAAAGTATCCGCCAACCATTTCTCGATTGCCTCGGCGAAAGATCGCGGGGCCTGGGCACAAATTCAAAAGTCTCTGACGGAAAAAGAAATCGAAGTCGTCAAATCGTGGATTGAAGACGGACGTAGCTTTTTCGTCCCTCATACGGGAGTCGGGTACTTGGGCCGGCCTTCGGTGAACAGTGCGGCTCAGCTGGCGATGGCAATAGTCTCGGCTTCGATCAGTGGGCAAAAAAAAATCCCGAGCAAATTTCCAGGCGATTTTGTGCGATTGATTTGGCTCGAGGCTGTTCAGTATTTTGGCTCGAAGCTGATCAATCCGAAGCGAAAAACCGACACTCTTGCTGACGTGAAGGCAACACTGTCGGCGCGAAACCCTCTGGATCAGGGTAAGGAAGCGATGCAGCTAGCGCTCAGTCAGAAGATGCTTGAGCTCTTGCATCTCTCGCAAGGGAGGAAAGAGCGTGAACTTCTGCGGCCGCGAAAGCGCAAGGCCTATTTGGAGGCCGCTCGTATCTTAGGCGGAATGATGGGCGAGAAATTGTACTACGCCTATCGCCGAAAGCTCTTGTCGAAGAGCTCGCTTTTAAGTCTTTTGAAGAAGCCGCTGGATATTGACGGCTTTGCGAATATTTATTGGGAAATTCTGGAAGTCGTGGAAAGTTTCCCCGAACCATTTCAGTCTAAGACTGACAAGATGTAGAGAGCTAGTTCAGAAGATCTTTAAAATCTTTGCCTGGTTTGAAGCGCGGAACTTTGGCGCCAGGAATCACAACAGGGGCGCCGGTTTTGGGGTTGCGGCCATTGCGAGATTTGCGATTGAGGCGGGAGAATGTGCCAAAGCCAACCAATTTGACCTCGTCACCTTTGGCGACGGATTTTTGAATGATTTGAAGTGTCGCATCCAAAAATTCTTCCGACTGAGTTTTTGTCAGGCCCGTCTTTTCTGCAACCTTTTCGATCAATTGAGCTTTGTTCATTTCGACCTCAAATCTGGGAGTTGAAAGCTAAAAAAAGAGGCTGGAAGGGTCAAGCCAAATCCTGAGCTAAGGTCTTGATGAAATGGCGCAAAATCTGTTTGTTTGCTTGACAAAAAAACGGGCATTTTCTGATTCCGCCTGTCTCACTCTGAGAACAGCGAATTTAAAGCCCTTGAATTATTCATTTTTTGCCCGGCAATTCCGATAGGATTGCATGGCAAAACAGAATTTTTTATTTCTGGTTTTTAGTTTGGTGCTGCTGTCGGGTTTGATGCAAAGCTATCAAATGTTCGAAAAGCATTTCAGTCCGGCGAAAGACGATCAAAGAAAGATCGCGCAACTGGAAGAAGCGCTTCAGCAAAAAGAACTGCAAGTCGCAGGTCTTGAAAGTCAAATCGTCGACTTCCAACAAGAAGTCGCAGCTCAGTTGCCGGCGTTAAAGCGTATTGATGGCACGCCTCGAACTTTCCAGTTGCGAAGTCTGGCAAGCGTGACCCAAAAACCGCTCGAAGCATTTGAGATGTCGGGTGCTCTCAGTGAAAAAGCCCGTGCTGAATTCCGCCGCGGAGACTTTAAAAGCTCGGCCCATTCGTTTTCAATGCTCACACAGAAATTTCCAACGTCTCCGCTGGTGATTCAGGCTTATTTCTTCTGGGCTGAAAGTCTTTTCATGAATCAGCAACAGCAGGAATGTCTGGATGTGATCGATCAGATGATGACCCAGTTTCCCGAGCACGAGCTGACGGGGTTTATCATGCTTCGCATGGGACAGATTCTGCAGGCTCGCAGTCGGACCGAAGAGGCGGCTGAAGTCTACAAAGTGGTGAGTAAAAACTTTGCTGCCAATGCCGAGCTCAAGACGCAGGCACAGAAACTTTTCAAATCAATCGAGTGATGCAATGAAAGTCTTTTGGATGGGGATCCTACTGATGGTTTTTGCGGGCGCCCAGGCGCAGGCGGAAGCGATGGGTTATGTGGATCTTCCCAAGGGCTGCTTTGGCAAACAAGCTTATCCTTGTCAGGTGCGAGTCAGTGGCGGATTGCTGAATATGGATCGCGGCGAGCAGCAATTCACATTGGCTGACGGCGGTTCTGTTTCCTTTATGTCTTCGAACGAAGTTCAGATTCTGAGCGGCGGAGTTTGGGTGCGAAAATCGAAAGATCTTTTGGTGCGGATGTCATCATTGCTTAAAATGCAAATTGGTGGCGAGTGGTTTTTTGAAAAACAAAAAGATGGCTTGCAGTTGGTGCGAAATCTCAATGGTGAAGTCGAGTTCCAATCCAAGCAAATTTTCGCCAGCGAAGCGTTGCCAGCCGGATTTCAGAACTGGTACGGCGGACTTGATTCCTATGGACAGGTTTCGCGCGGGGTGATCCGCCCGATTGAGATGAGTGCCTTTTTGAAGCAATGGTTGCCGGTTTCGGGTCTTTCTGTGGCGGAAATGAAAAAGCAGATTCAGGTTTATCGCGAATGGTGGAAAGATGGGCTTGAGATTTCAAGTCAGTTCTATAGCCAGGTCGCCAATCGCCGAATCGCAGCCGTTGAAGAAAGAGAACGCAAGCGCCAGGAAGCCAAGGTGCGGGCGCAAAACGAGCGCCTCAAAATCCGCGAAATGTACCGGGCTCGTCAGGGGCTTTCAGGTCCAGAAGGACTCTAAAAACACATCTCCCAAAATGCCTCCAAATATCAGCCCGACCCGCGGACCCGACTTCAGACTAGAAGTGGCCATCCGTCGCCGGTCCTAGACCTCATTTTATGGTACATTGAAGGCTGGAAATGAACTGTGTTTTCTGAAGGAGGACAAGATGTCTTCAATCACGCCATCGGATCGGTCAAAGCAAACGGACGAGTTGCGAAATCAGCGAGAAGAATATCAAGACCGCGAAGCCGAAGAGGTCAAAAGGCACAAGCGCGAAATGCGCAGGCTCAATCAGAAGCATGATCAGGAAGTGGAAGAGTTGAAAAAGAATTACGAATCCCAAATCCAGGGGCTTCGAACTCGCTCCAGCGATCAGCTCAATGAAAAAGATCAGGAAAATTTAGCCAAAATCGAACAGTTGCGAAGCATGTACACCGAGTCCTTGAAAAAGCGCAACGACGAGACTCAAAACAAACGAGATGCCGAAAAAGAGGCCATTCAAGGCCAGTTGGCCAAGCAACGCCAGATCAACGATCAGCAGCGGGATCTGTTAAAGCAAAACTTTGACAATTCGCTGGCAGAAAAAAACCGTGAATTCCAGGGCTACAGTGAAAACGCGCGAAGCGAAATGAAAGAGGGCCTTCAGCGCCGAACAGACCAGCTGACGAAAAAGCATCAGCAGGAAATGAAAGCTGTCACCGAGGATCGAGACATGCAGGTGGCGCAAAGCGAGCGCAATATGAAGGCCAGCAAGTCGGCCTATGAAAATCGCATCAAAGATCAAAACATGCAGCACGAAATGGAAATGAACCGCACCACCAGCAATTGGCAAAACGCTTACAAAGCCAAAGAAACCGAAATGGGCGAGTTGGTCGAGGGGCGTGGTCAAGAGCTGAATTTTGCCCGCGAGCGCATGCAGACCCATTTCAACAAAGCCCTGGAGAAAAAAGCCGGCGAAATGGAAGTGGCAAGGCAAGAGCTGAAAGAGCAAGCGGCTAACCGAATTGAGCGCGATGTTCGCTCGGCCGAGAGTGAGAATCAAAGAATTAAGAATGATCATCTGGTTGAAGTGATGACGACCAAGCGCATGCGCGATCTCGAGAAGGATCATGTGATCATGGCCTACGAAGACCGCATGGAAAAGCTCACTAAATCCAAAGACGCCTTGATTGATAAGACCAAAGACCTCAATCGCGAGCGCATCAGCGAGGCGGGTCGCAAGAACGAAGCGGTGCTTTCGGAAGCCACTCGTCGATTTAAGTCCGATCAGTTGATCACAGGCGAGCGCCATAAAGAAGACCGTGACCGCCTGGAAGTTGAGCATCGCCGCGAAATGCAGCATATTGCCGATCGCACGGATGATCGCGTGGACAAGCTGATGAAAGCGACAAATGAATCGCAGCGCATTCAAAACCGCCAGCAATCTGAAAATATCAACGCGTTGAAAAACTCTTATCAAAGCGAGCTTTCCAATCAGCGTGAGGCTCAGATGGATCAGCTGAAAGACACCTACATGCGCATGGACGACCGCTTGAGAAACACCGAAGAGAAGCACACCAAGCACATGGAGGAGACGGTCAATAATTACGAGGCCAAAATCAGCCAAATGAAAGATCAGTTCCAAAAAGATTTGCAGCGACAAGGTGAAACTTACGAGGGGCGTATTGCCAGTCAGAAAAAGAAAATGGATCAAGAGCAGAAATCTCACGAGATGAAGGTTGACGCCAAGATCAATCAGCTTCAGGATCAACACGAGAAAGAAGTTGAGCGTCTCGAGCGCCGTCATCAAGAGCAGATGGCGTCACTGGCGCAGAAATTAAATTACTACCGGAAAAATTCGTAAACTATGTTAGTGAACCGCCGAGCTAAAATCGTCGCGACCATCGGTCCTGCTACGCAGGCCGAAGCGTCGCTGGAAAAGGCCATTCGTGCCGGCATGAATGTGGCGCGCCTGAATTTCTCTCACGGAACGCACGAAGATCACCTTAAAGTTATCCAATCTCTGCGCAAGCTCTCTCGGGACCTGCGCGCACCTGTGACCATTTTGCAGGATCTGCAGGGGCCTAAAATCCGCGTCGGCAAATTTGAAAAAGGCTCGATCGAGCTCGAGCCCGGAGCGAAAGTCACCATCACCATGAAAAAAGTGATGGGAAGAGAGGGTTTGATCCCGTCTGATTTTCCAGAGCTTGCGATCAGTGTGAAGAAAAATAGCCGCATTCTTCTTGATGACGGTCTGCTTGAGCTCAACGTGCTGGATGTGCAAGGTGATGAAGTTTTTTGTGAGGTGATATACGGCGGCACGCTGAAAGATCGCAAAGGGATGAATGTGCCGGGTGTGACCTTGGCCGTTGACTGCATGACGGAAAAGGATCTGAAAGACCTCGAGTTCGGTCTGAGCAATCAAGTTGATGTGATCGCGCTCAGTTTCGTTCGCCATGGCAAAGACATTCGAAAACTGCGTGAAATGATCGATGCAAAAAATCCTTCAACTAAAATCTGCGCCAAGATTGAAATGGTTGAAGCGATCGAGA
>CBIHPB010000168.1:0-8006 GCA_966211485.1 uncultured Bdellovibrio sp. | reverse complement strand
AGTCTTAAAGACTTGTTACTGATTACCGAATTACGATCGCCTCACCCGAAAATTAAAGCAATTCTGAATTGAATCTGTTTAATTAGGTAGTGGCTAATGAATGGTGAAACCTGGTGTCGAGGTATGTAAATATTGATGACAGAACTCATGGACCTCCTTTTGTTCCTCGAATTTATCCAAGAAATGTCCACGTCCTTTAAATTCTTTGAAAAAGACAGCAGGATTGGTCTTTGAAATTTCACTGACAAAGTTTTTTACTGTTTCAATTTTACCTTTTGGATCGTCTGTACCGTGTAGAATCAGAATTGGACTTTGAATCAGCTGGGCCCGTGAAATGGCAGATCTTTCCTTCAGGGTAACAGCATTGACCGATGGCCTGATTTCGCTTTCCATATTTTTTCGAATTCCAGACAGGTTTGGATCTTTAAAATCTTCCTCAAGATCATAGGATCCAGAGGACAGAACAACGGCCGCCAAATTTGGATCTTCTTCTGCAATAAGGGCTGCGAGAATAGCTCCGCGACTTACTCCATAGACGCCGATTTTTTTGGGATCAGCCCAGCGTTGGGTTCGAATCCACTTCAAAACAGAGTGAATAGATCTTTTGGACTGGGGGCCACAAAAATCTGCGGGACCAGAGCTAGCGCCGTATCCTGGTAACGACATGCTGACGACAGCGTAGCCTTTGTCTACTTGGTCTCTCAGTCTCTTTGGAGAAAACCACAATGCCCCCATGGATCGTCGCATAAATGGTCGCTCGTCATCATCAGCTTGATGGCCGTGAATGATCAAAATAGTTGGCTGCTGAAGACCCTTTTTATAGGCTGCCAGCACCTCAACTTGCCCAGATCCAGACCGTACAAAATCGCGATACCAAAGTGCATCGTCTGTGACCTGCATCTGATCAGCAGGAGTAGCCGATATCAATGGATTGGTGGTACAGCCTAAAATGCATTGAAAAATTAAGATGAACAGAATGCTTCGACTATATTTCATTTTGGAAACAGCCTAGAGGCTAAAAATTGAGTTGTCCAGAAATCCAATGATTTCTATCCATGCTAAGTTTTGTGCCTCTTAGTTTTGCCGAGCAGTTACTCATCTCAGTGAGGACAGAAACTGTCCCATCTTTTTTTCTCCAAATTGCTGAATGGCCCTAAGACGGTTGTGATTCACACAAAGAAGCTGCAAGTTATCGAGATTGGATTCACCGCCTTTTGCAAAAGGCCGCAGATGTTCTATTTGCAAATGAAATTTAGCCTCACACTGCCTTCCCGTCATTGGATCTTTGTACTGACAGCGATGCTGATCACGGATCTGAACTTTTCTTCGGTCGCCAACTAGAACATATCTGGATTTTGCCGCACCTTTACTTCGCAGTGGTTGCGCTTTGCGTGAAGAATCTATCGCCACGTTTGGTTGTAACTTTCGTGATGAAGCCATCTCTACCTTTGCTTGTGTCTTTCGTGATTGAGTCTGTTTCTTGCGAAGAGTTTCCAAAGTCTGCTTTGTCATCAGCCTGAAAATCTCAAGCTTTGAAAATGGTTTTCCCAAAAGAGTTTGAATCTCTTCCAAATCCTTTTGTATCTCTTCATCCAAAATCAGAGTGACTTCAAGCGCACCCCCACGCTTTGCCTTCTCGGTTTCTTTTGGCACTTCGGTTCGGCCTTCTGGCTTTCTTTCTGCCAGGACTCTTTCTGTCTGCTTCCCCGATTTGCTTTCGATCTCCAGCAGAACTTCTTTCTTTTCTGATAAGGTCGCCTTCACTTCACGGAAATGCGACTGCGCCATCGAAACTTGGGTGAGATTGAGATCCCCGGACTGAATTTTCGCCTCAACTTCGGGAACTTCTTTTAAAAGCCTCATCGCACTGATTCTTCTCCAAGCACTGCCTTCGGAATATTTCAGTTCTTTTACACAATACTCTTTGAGGTCCCGATATCCCATCTGCGCATAAAGCATTCGCCGCTCGTTTTCTCGCAAAAGCCAAAGAACCCGGATCGTGCGACTTCGTTCGTGCTCGGCTTCAGACATTGTTTCCAAATGCAGCTTTTGGTTCGAGAACGATTTAAGATTTGATAGCGGGTTGAGATTTAGTAACGCTTCGATATGCATGAGACCTCCCATGGGTTTTTATTCGATAGGGACCATATCATGGGTTTTCAAAACGCCTGTTTATCGGATTTTCCGAAATTCACCTGCGCTTCAGATACCTAGCGAGGACATGTTCCAAACTTTCAAATTCAGCCTCAGTCAGGTGTGAAACTTTAAGCTACCTCCGGGATCATTCTTCGCATGATCACACTGCCAGCGATATTTAAAGAGCAAGAAATTACGTCAAATGAAAAACAAAATATTTCAGAAATAGGAAATATGGAATTTATCCTCTTCCTATCGCCCAAATCTTAAGGTTGCAGCTCAGCTGGTTGACCGGGCATCAAATTCTTAGATATGTCTTCAATATCGAAAATTCAAATTTTCAAATTGGAGAGCGAAATGAAAGCCTCGGACTTTGTCCTCATTTTAATAGCTTTGATGGTTGGACTCTTCGTTATCAGATACGTGATTGGATATATTCGAAGTATCAAACAGGCGAAATCTGGCGGTTTGCAATTTTATGTCGATGCAAACGATCCCTTGATGCTGGAGGCTTTGAAAAAAGCGAAATCTGAAATTTCTAAATTTGAAGCTCTTTTCTCGAAATTTTCGGAAAACGCCATTTTTAAAATTCGCTTTGTCAGTGATGCGGAAAATGTCGAATTCTTGTGGGCTCAGGTGCTTCGGAAGTTAGAGGGAGATCAATACGAAATTCAATATCTGACTCAACCAGTGACGCACAAAGGGACCTTCGAGGCATTTAGCCGGTGTCACTTAAATCAAGTTGAAGATTGGCAAGTCACCGATGCGAATGAAAAAATCCATGGTGGCTATACTCACCGGGTTCTTTACGCCATTGCCAAGCGAGATGGAATGCCAATTCCACCAGAACTTGCTGAAGCCCGGTCACAGTTTGCAGAAGGTTATTAGTCACCCGACACATTGAACGGTCTTTGCATTCCCCTTACAGCATGAGGAAGCAGCCGTTTGACATTCCCAAGATGTTTTCCCTGATCCGCCAAGCGATCAAACCCTATGCCCGCGCTATGCTATTTGAAATGCGGGATGACGGACACACAACGGTCTACGAACAACTGGTTGCCTGCATCCTTTCAATTCGCACACGCGATGAAACGAGCCTGACTGTCGCCCGGCAGGTTTTCAAAAGAGCACGTACGCCGCAAGAGATGCTGAAGTTGGATCTCGACGAATTGGCCGGACTTATCAAGGCCTGCACGTTCCCCTATCAGAAAGCGAAAAGTATTCTCGAGATTTCCCGGATCGCGATCGCAAAATACGACGGAAAAATCCCCTGTGACTTTGAAGACCTCACTGCTCTTCCTGGCGTCGGTCCCAAATGCGCGAACCTCGTGCTTGGAATTGCCTGCGAGATTCCTTCGATTGGTGTCGACATCCACGTTCATCGCATCACCAATCGCTGGGGTTATGTCGAAGCTTCCACCCCTGAAAAAACTTTGAAAGCTCTCGAAAAAAATCTTCCCGCGAACAAATGGATCGAAATCAACGAGCTGCTTGTTCCCTTTGGAAAGCACATCTGCACGGGCTCTCGGCCGAAATGCCCGACGTGTCCGGTGCTTCAATACTGCCGGCAAGTCGGCGTTTTTTCTGTCAAGGCGGCGACTCCAAAATACAAAAAATCTCGCTTTGTTTCGCACGCGAAAATTCCCTGAGCCCGCGCAAATTCCTCTTTGAAAACAGGTGTACTTTCGCAGTTCATGTTGCCAAAGATTTTCACACATCCAGATTTGGTTTATATTGATAGATCAACAACGCCGCGGAAATGAAGGGAACTTGTCGCGCGCCTGGTTTCTCGAGTGGATGTGGACTTTTTCAAAGGATGAAAAATGATTACACGTAACTACAAAACAGCTAAAGGGACGGAGCTGCCTTTGTTGAACTTGCGAGGGAAAGAATACCTCGAGGTGAAATATCGCTTGGTTTGGTTCCGCGAGGATCATCCAGATTGGTCCATCGAAACCGAACTCCTGAACGTGACTGATGTCTCGGCCTATGCCCGAGCTTCGATCCGAGACGAGAGCGGAAGGATCATTGCGACTTCCCATAAATTTGAACGTATCCAGGGCTTTCCTGACTTTATCGAGAAGGCGGAAACCGGAGCGATCGGCCGTGCACTGGCGCTGATCGGATACGGAACACAGTTCTGTGCGGATGAATTGGACGAAGGACAACGCATTGTTGATGCCCCAGTCCCAATTCGCTCGCGACGATCCGAAAAAGCTGGTGAATCTCAGCAAAGCAACGGCGATGAAGCCGCGGATGTCACCGACTCGATAGCCGCTTCGGCGGATTCTGGCGAGCCCGGCGATTACATGATCAACTTTGGCCGCAAATACAAAGGCAAAAAGCTCAAAGAAATTCCTCGCTCGGAGATGGAAGGCTACATTAAGTGGCTGGAAACCAGCGACGTGAAACCGGGAACCTCCCTGTTTTACCAAGTGGAAACTTTGAAAAGCGCTTTCAACCGCATGTATCCAGCTGAAGCCAAAGCCTCGGCCTCTCACTAACGAGAGTCTGAGAAAGATCATGGATGGAGCAGCTTTCCTTTCCTTCGAAAGGGACTTCGGACTCCGAAGTCCCTTCATTTCAACCTCCGCTGTCCCTTCAAGGCAGTGTCGAGAAAATCGTTTACTTCAATGATGAAACCGGCCAGGCCATCCTGGATCTGCGCTCTCTCGAATCGGCTCAGCACTATCTTGTCTCTTGCCGGCTTTCGGGAGTTCGCCGAGGCGAAACAATTCGCGCACGGATTGAGCCAACCCACATCGATCACGATTCTTCAGCTTCGTCGCCACACGGTGATGGCCAGCTTTTGACCGCAACCGATGTGCATCGAGATCTTCCCCAAAGCCCGCGCTTGGTAAAAGCTTTCCTTAAATCGGGAGTATTTCCAGATATCGGTCCTAGCCTCGCTGCAATTCTGGCAAAGGAATTTGGCGAAAGTCTTTTTCAGGTGATTGAGCAGTCACCCGATCGCCTGCTGCAGGTCTCAGGAGTCGGTCCGAAAAGAAAAAATCAAATTGTCGAAAACTGGAAAGACTATCAATACCTGCTGGAGATCGAATCCGCGTTCTTTCAAGCCGGTCTTCCCTTGATTTGGGCCAAGAAGATTTGGACTTTTCAAAAAAGAAACTCACTGACGTCCTTTCTTCAAAATCCCTATCAAGCTGTCGAAACCTACCAGCTCGAGTTTGATAAAATCGACGAATTTGCACGCTCGCAGGGTTTTGATCCTCTCTCGCCTTTGCGCCTTAAAGCCGGAATAAATGAAGTGCTTCGCAGTTTCTTCAGCCAAGGTCACTGCGCTTGTCCCGAAACGGCCTTCTTCCAGAAATGCCAAGCTCTGCTGAATGTCAGCGTCGATGAGGTCGACCCCATTCTCGAATCCGAATGTCTCAAAGGAAATCTGGTGCTTGAAACCATCGGCGACACCGCTTGCATCTACACCCGAGAAATTTGGCAGACCGAACGAATGGTCGCCAGTCGCTTGCTTCGCCTCAATCAGCAGGAACCCGCTTGGGGTTGGTTCAACGCCTTTAAAGTGATCGGCTGGGCCCAGGATGTTTTGCAAATTCAACTCGCTCCCCGGCAAAAAGAAGCCATCGAAATGGCATTGAATTCTTCACTGACGGTCATCACCGGCGGACCCGGCACTGGGAAGACGACTTTGATTCGCTCGTTGGTCACGATTCTTAAAACCCAGTTTGCAAAGTTCGCACTTTGCTCGCCCACCGGACGAGCCGCCCAACGACTGCAGGAATCCACCGGCGTTTCCGCGCAGACAATTCACCGCCTTCTAAAATTCCAATCCGACGGACGGTTCTTTTACACCGCCCAGAACCCTTTGGATGTGGATCTGGTTCTGGTGGACGAAGCTTCGATGGTGGATCTTTCTTTGATGTCGCATCTTTTAGAAGCATTGCCAGCGCACTGTTCGCTAATCCTTGTTGGCGACGCTGATCAAATCCCACCTGTGGGAGCCGGTCAGGTTTTGCAAAGTGTGATTTCGTCTTCGCAATTCAAGGTCGTCCGCCTGACCGACATTTTCAGGCAGAAAGAAAAAAGCCTGATCAAACTGAACGCCGCAAGAATCAATCAAGGCCTAATGCCGATTCAAGATCCATCGGCCCGGCAAGATTTTCACTACATCCCCGTTTCCTCGTCGGCCGAATGCAAGCGCACGATGGAAGATCTGGTCTTAAGGGTCTTGCCAGAAAAATGCGGCATCACCGATCCCCGCCAATTTCAGATTCTGGTTCCTCTGAATCGCGGCCCGATGGGTGCTCATCAGCTGAATGAAGAACTGCAACAGCTGATTCAAATTCAGTTGGAGGAATCTCCAGAAGACGAAGAGACAGGATCCGGTATCTCTCACAGAATCGGCGATCAGACTTCAACATTTCAGGTGGGCGATAAAGTCATGGTCACGGTGAATGATTATGGGAAATCCGTTTTCAACGGCGATATCGGATTTGTCAGTCGAATCGATACCGGCTCGCAGGCCCTGTTCGTGCAAATCGAAGATCGCTCGGTGAGATTTTCTTTCGACGAACTGGAAAAGCTATCCTTGGCCTACGCGATCTCGATCCACAAAGCCCAAGGTTCGGAATACAAGGCGGTGATTGTCCTGGTTTCACCGGATCATCTTCCTTACTTGAGACGGCATTTGATCTACACAGCGGTGACCCGCGGGAAAGATGAAGTGTTCTTGGTCGCCGAGCCTTCAACCTTGCAAGCGGCGATCGAATCCGCGGATGAAAACCGCCGATGGGAAAAACTGACTGAGCTTCTGCGAAATTCTCAAACCGAGACACTGTCGGCGTCTCGTCTTTAGTCGAGTGAAAACGCGGGCTTCAAACGTTTCATCTTAAGAATCGTCTACTGGGCTGTACACACGCGCCTAGAAAATGAACACCCCTAAAGACTCAGTTCAAATTTATCGAGTCCCGGATGGTCCTGAGCTTGCAATACCTACCCATATCAAACAAACGCCGGGGGGCATATGAACACAAAGCACATCCAAAATAAAGAAGACTGGTTCTACGAATTCCGTCCTCAAATTGTGATCGCTTTTGGGATTCTGGGTCTTTTTAGTAAGGTGTGGGTTCCAGGCGAACCTGTTTTGATGAAACTGGCTCAGGCTTGCGGCATCGTTCTTTTGGTTATCGGAATCAAAATCTTAGACTGGCGCAAAGCTTACCGCGAAACCTATCGCAAACTGCGCTACTAATTAATCAATTCGTTCAATGCCCTATGCCGTCTTACCGGCACCATGTTCGGGGGGTCACGATTCTGTTGACCTCCCCAGCTCTCAAATAAAGAAAATCATTTTCAACAGTCAGCTTCAAGCGCTGCTGCTTTTGACTTTGAGATGAGATCACATGAATCTGTCCATAGCCCAATCCATCCGTCTCCAGATTTCCATTCAGATCCTTCAGATTCCAGCGAACCTGGCGGCCGCCGTTCTTAATCAAATCTGCCGAGCGCACCACTTCCGACACGGTTCCCTCTGAATCACGGCACATCAGCTGAAAATGAACGACGACGAAATGCTTGGGACGGCAGTTGTTGACCTTCGAATATCCATAGCCAACCTGGCAGGTATTAAAAGGCTTTTCGGTGTAACCCAACCAAGTCTCGGGCTTCTCAAGGCCCAAAGCCTTCTGCAAAGCGACCTCATCAATATTCTCGATCTCAGGTGCTTGAGCATTTCCAGCAGATGGCTTTTCAGCAGCTTGATTTTGTGAAGGTCGAGTCGATGGCGCCTCAGTTCTGGTCTCCTTCGAAGCACAAGCCGAAAGAAAAACCGAGACCAATAATCCAAAATACAGACGGTGAGAAAAATATTTTTTAATTTCCTAACATTGCATCAT
>CBIHPB010000167.1:0-8024 GCA_966211485.1 uncultured Bdellovibrio sp. | reverse complement strand
AGAATGATGAGCCAACGATGCTGGTCACATTCTTCGCACTCATGCGACGGCCCAGCTCCATCTCAAGATTTTGTGCTGCCATCTTGTTTTTAGCCAAGATACCTTCCAAGAGATTTTTTGTTCCCAGGTACTGGGCGACGTTTTCTTTCTTTTCGCCTTTTTTATCTTTCACGAACAAAGCCGAGTTGGCGTTGTAATCGGTCACCAGGCCGTCGGAAACATTCGCCGACAAGATGTTCTTCACAAAAGGTATCTGCAAAACGGACTCTGGTTTTTTGATGTAATTCGAAAGACTGTTCGCCAGGCGAGCGATTTTTCCAGTCAATGTCGAGCTGCTGGTCGTTTCCAAATAGCTCTTCATATAGGTTTCGATGTACCCGCCGTACAGTGTGATCATGCCCCACTTGATTTCACCATTGGTAACGTCGGCCAAAGCCATGCCGATTCCAAGCGGCGAGTAAGATGAAATCTTATCGTCCGAAACCCAGGCGATGGTTGGATAGCGCAAGTCAAACGCGTGCTCGGCCGGAGTTTCGCTGACAGAGAAAGGTCCGCCTTCGACTGTCGTGACGCCAGCTTTGTGGAACACTTCGTTCCAGTCCGAAACGACTTCTTTCACGACATCGCGGTATTTCTCGGGTACTTGCCATAGCCGGATTTCGATTTTCTTTGAAACGTCCCAGTGAGCAGCACTTAAAATCGGGTAGAGGCCTTTGACCTTTTCACCGATGATGTGCAGGACGTTCATGTATTTGTAGTTCTTGTCATTGAAAGGCGTCGTTTTAAATTCCGGCTTGGTTTCAAATTCTTTGATATTGAAACGGATACGCGAGTAATCGCCATCGCCAGTTCCCTTTTCCAAAGTCATTCCCAAGAAGCCAGATTTCATATCCCAGTCGACGTTGGTGACTTTGATATTTCCATATCGTTGTGTTCCGTACCAAGACTCGGCCGAGCGATAGCGCCCATCCATATGAATGCCGTTCAAATCCAAGATCATATTGGGACGAGCCGACCAATGACTGCGAGACGAGTTTCGCACGACACGATTGGTTTCGCGACCTGCATTGTCTTTTTCACGCTCGACATAGTGGTGAGAAGCAATCGGAATCGAAAGCACGATTTCCCAGCGTGAAGGTTCATTCGGGAATGACGGATTGATCAGCTTTCCAACCAGCGCATTTTCGGTGATATCGAAAACCAAGTTGCAGTGCTCGGGGACGATGGCGTTATTGGTATAAAACCACTCGGCATATTGTCCGACTTCCATTTCCGAAGCCCAGCCGCACAGAAATTTCTTCGGAACGTTGATGGTTTTTCCGGTTTTTTTATCGAGCTCTGTTTTTACGAAAAAGGACTTCGGAATGTCCGATTCAACTGGAACCGGTTCTTCCGTGGCCGGCGACTTATAAGTACAAGCGTTCATGGAACCGACGATCAAAGCGGCAAGCATGGAAAGGCCGACTTTATGAGCTTTCTTAAAACCTCGGTGTTGAAGGCCTGAACAGTCGTTAGCTTTTATAGGCTTACCTAGAGTGGCCATATCGTTCCTATTCGCATTAGGGGGCTCGGATACACTTTTCCCACTGAGCTTGTGTCTCATTTTGAATCGCCAGTTAAAGTGCAACATCTCTGCGCCCCTTTTTAATAAGTTTAGAGCTCGCGCCGGTCCGTCCAGGGTCTGCACGCTGATAGTCAGTATTTCAGGAAGGGTGCCACCTCCGAAAATCGCCCAGCTAAATAGGCGGACCGGCTACCCTTTTTTGTTCGTTGTCTAAACTTTGGCCGACGAAACCGAGCAGAATCGACGCCGCTAGCGGTTTCTGCGGCACCCGGAATGCAATTTTTACCTGTCGGAAGAGTAGTCAATAGAAGGAGCGAGGGTGAATCCGCGCATGCGACGACTATATATAGTCAAAATCTGCAGCCTGATTTCAGGTTTGGGTTTCGTATTGCCTGCGGCTGCGAGCGTGAACAGCTCGTCAACTATGGTAATGACGGCTCCAAAAACAAAGATCCCCAAAGAAAATGCATTCTTCGGTGCAGTTTCATTGAATTATTCGCAAAGCCTGATCGATCGCCAGGATGGACAGAAGAAATCCTTCAGTGGCGGAACGCTTTCAGCCGGAGGCCGGGTTCTCCCAACATGGACTTTGTCGGGCAAATTGGGATTTGAGCAAGATCTCAAAGACTCTGAAAGCCAAAGCAACGGCGTTTCGGACCTGGGCCTAACATTCAAAAACCGCCGACAGGAACTGGCTTCTTGGCTGGACGGCCAATGGAGTCTCACGACTGTTTACCCGTTGTCAGAAACTTCCACCAAGCTTCAAAATTTCCAAGGTGCCGTGGGAACACGATACCGTTTTGCACTCAGCTCATCGGTTCAACCGCATGGACTGGAAACAGCTTTCACCATGGGTGGATCGCGCAGCTTCCATCAATTTGAAACCGACAAAGCCGGCCGAATTCTGAATCAGTATGCGATCCGCGAGGCCGTCGATATGACATACAGCTTTCGCCGCTGGGTTTTCTCGGGCGAATTTATTCACGTGCACCAGTTCAACTACGAAAACCGGGTCAGCCAGACTTTCGAGCACACTGAAGAGATCGGCTACTTGATTTACCCAAGAACCTGGAAGATCGCCGCTGGCCACACCAATACTGGCAACTGGCTGAAGGCGAACGAGACGGATTCGAATTTGGAACTGTTCAATGAAAATGAATCGATGGCGTACCTACAAACGGAAGTTTACTTTTAAAGGAGGGATGCGATGAAGAAAAACCAAGTTTCCAGCACGATCATCCTGATCCTTTCTTTCGTCTTTGCCGTCGCCTGTACAAAAAAGCGCGATGCCGAGCTCCCATACGGCGAAGACCGCGACCTGCAAACGATCTCGTTGTATGAAGGCAAAGAATTCGACCTGCAAACTTTCGATTCAATCAAGGCCGCCACCAGCACAGGCAAATACAAAGTCGCTGACGAGCGCACAAACGCCAAATCAAAAACCCGCAATTTCGATTACGTCCGCTATCAATCCAAAGATCCATTGAAGCTGACCGACGATACCTTGATGTTGGGACTTCCAAATCATCAGTACAAAGTGAAATACCTTTTCCAAGGCAATCTCTTGAAAGTCATGAAGCTGGCCACCTCCGACGAGCTCTCTTCCGACGAGCAAGCCGCCGCCATCGACAACAAAGATGGCCGCCTGATGGTGCCGATTGTTTCTTATAATGTGACCTTCTACTCGATCGATAAAAAGCGCAATGACCAGAACGAAGTTACGTCGAAGCTTGAGCTGATCCCACTGCAGAGCTCAAACGGCGCCACTCATTTCAAAATCGATTTCAACTCAAAGACCCGCGCAACTTTCCTGTCAAAAGCGATGGCTTTGCCAGTAAACTTCTTTGAAGGAGAAAACGGGGATTCGAAAGACTGGTATTATGCTGCGACGGTCATCGGCATGAATGCAGCAACCGAGCCCCTTTATTTGGGGATGTCGGTCCAGCAAGACACTTACAACCGACCCGCGACCAAGGTTCGCGCCAAGAAATTGGAAAATAAAATCGTTTTCTTCAACATGGGGATCGACGAACGCCTGGAAAAGACAGTTGATCAACGAGTCGAGAATCAAAGTGTCGCCGTTACTTTGCCGATTGATCTGATGGATTATCAATTCTCAGAGCAAGGTAAAGGAACCTCAGTCAAAGAAGAGGCTTCAAAGGAAAAATCCTGGGAGCAACGTGGATACGCCGACGTCAAGATCGGCGAAGTTCAGGTCCCTGGCTGGGATCTGAAGATCAGCGAAATCAAAGACGTGCAAATGGGCGACGGATATTTCTCGTTCACGGCCAAGTCCGAAGACATCAATGGCCTGGTTCGTTTTTCGTTTTACAACGTGAAGGCCTATCAGAAGACAGCCGAGGCAAAATACGGAGCCAAGGCCTACGTGCCCAAAATTTACTTTCCAGAAGATGAAAAGCTATTCGGATTTTATTCGACCGGTCGCGACGGTATTCGCGACTTTGATAACAGCCGAAAGGAAAATTCGGATCGCCGAACATTCCTGACTCGTTTTAATCCGACCCGCACGGTCGTTGAATACCGACTGAATCACGATGCTCCGGATTGGACGGAAGAGATGGCGAAGAAGGCCATCGGTGCTTGGAACGCCAGCCTCAATGCGGCGGGCTCGTCGATTCGACTTCGTTTGACCGATGATCAAGGCAAGGTCTTGCGCGGTTATCCTGGGGACCTACGTTATAGTTTGATCAATATGATGACCGAAGCGGACAGTGCGGCAACCGATTGGGGTGGATTGGGTCCGGCATTGGAAGATCCAACGACAGGTGAGATCATTATGGCGACGGCCAATCTCAACGTTCCGTACTATATTGATATCTACAAAAGCTTACTGACGACTTACCTGGCTTCGGTTCGCGGTGAATTGGATTCGAAATATGTTGGTGGTGTGGCAATTCCGGGATTGAAGGCGGTTGTTCAGGCGACTCAGAAAACGATTCAAATCGCTGGAAGCTACCTGGGGCTTGGTGCGAACAGCGATCTGAAACAGATCGCATTATACAATCCGTCCAAGCGGGAATTCAATTTGGGCTTTAAGGCTGAAGGCGATGCAAAGCGCGCCAAAATGACCTTTGGAAAACAAGCTTCATCTGAAAGTGCATTCGAAACCTTGAATGGAAAGGCCATCGAGCCCGCGCTGAAAGTTTGTTCGGATCTGAAAAAGTATGTCGACGAGATCAAAACCCGGCAAGGGCTTGGTATCGACAACGATCGCGAAATTCAAATCATCTCCAAGTGCGCACCCGAAATCGCAAAGAATGCGATGATTTCATCGCTTGTGCATGAAATCGGTCACAACTTAGGTCTGCGACACAACTTCGCCGGCTCGGCCGATCCTCAGAATTTTTATTCAGCCGTTGACGTCAAAACGGGTGAAGGCTCCGAGAAAGTTCAGTGGCAATCCAGCTCGATCATGGAGTACTTCCAAATGAATCATAGCGGTATGACTCAACCGGGTCTGTACGACATCGCAGCGATTCGTTGGGGCTATCAAGATCAAGTGGAAGCAGCCACTGGCGGTCAAATGCTGAAGGCCGATCCGTCGAAATCGACAAAGTTGAATATGAAGACGGCCATACGAAGCTTCCGTTACTGCACGGACGAACATCTCAGTCTATTTGCGGACGATCCCTTCTGTGCCCAATTCGATGTTGGATATGATCCCGAGACAATCGTCGATCTATGGATCAATAAATACGATTACTATTTGGCGCTCGAGAACAACCGGTTGGGGCGAACCCGCATGTCCGACATGAATACCCTGGCGCTGTCCCGATACGAGCGCTTTGTCATTCCGATGCAAAAGTTCTATGAAGCTTGGCGAGATCTTCTGGCGAAGAGTGCGGGCTTCGGAGAAGAGTATTTGGAAAAGTACGACACCAAGGCCAAGTATCAAGAGCTTCTTGAAAAAGCTTTCGACGAAGGCCGCCTTGGCAAAGCGCAGGCGGATCTGAACAAAAAGTACTACAACGCTTCGAAAAAAATCTTCCAGTTCCTCAGCCGCTTGGCCTTTACACCGGATTATTCTTGCATCACCCAGCGGGTCGTCAATGACACCGCCGTTGTGCAATTGTTCTCGGTCTCCAGTATTCAGCGCGCGCTTTATTCCAAAGGTGGAAAGACCATCCAAAGTTGCCAGGAACCTGAAGTTCAAAATTATCTCGAGCAAACCCGCGGCGCCAAAGTCATCGGTGAAGGCGGACTTCCGTTTGATAACACTTATAAAGATTTAGGTGGCGGCCGCATGGATCCGTCGACGGGCTATTTGACGGCGAATCCAGAAACCATCGGCGTCGCCATGGATCGATACTTCGCGATGCGGGCTTTGACGACACGATCTTCGATTCTGATGCAAAACGAACGGGCGGGCTTCCAGCCAAGCTTCCTCGACGAATGGGAATTCCGCGATGAACTGAGCCGCCGCATGCTGACCCGTTTGACCAAGGGAATCCCGGTCGGCGAGCTGCTTTTAAAACAGAAGCTGACATCTGAAATTCCAACAGGCATTCACAGTCTGAACTATGCGACCGAGGCACCACTGCTTGCGACCTTCTGGGGGCTCTTCAAAGAAGGTCTTCGAATTCCTGGCAAAGAGGCGATTTCAGACGAGATCCGCGAAAAATACAGTGCTTATCCGGCGCATTTGTTGATCGGAAATAACAACGCCAAAGATATGGAATGTTTCACCTATGGACCGGTTGCTTACTGCGCCTTGAAAGACAGCAAACCAGCCATGACCTTGGTGAAGCAACTGCAGACCATCACCAAGCGCCGAAATTCTTGGAAAGTCACCGAAGACACTGTCAACACGTTCTGGAGCCTTGTGGCCCCACTTGTCCCAGAGGAAGGCCATGCGGCCGAAGCCGATATGACTTTCTTTGAAAACGTGATGAAAGCAGTCGATGCCTGGAAAGACAAAGAGATCGAAGTGAACAAGGATCGGGCCGAACGCATGTACAGAGAGATGGAAACTCTGTACTTTATTTTCGAAAAAGACCAAGAAATCTGGAAGACAGGCGTGAAGAAGATGGCCGACCGGCTGAAAACGGAAGATCTCGATAAGGTCGACATGGATGCCCGTATCCTGAAAATCAAACAAGAGAAGTTGTTGGATCTGGCTCGCCGAAAACTTGGTAACAAAGAATATATGGGCTTGGACCGCAAAATCTTGGCGGACCGAATTCAAGAAATGGTCACCCGAATCGAAGAGGACTTCCAAATTCATCAAGCCGATCAGCCCGAGTGGGAAGCTCAGGCTGACACCTTGATCAAGTCACTTCTCTCGGGCGAGCAGTAGTCAACAGCGAGGCCGCTTCGATACCGGTCCTTCGCGAATTGCAATTTCTACTGGAACGATTAATTCCTCATCACACACAGTTTTGCGAGTTTTCAAAATCTACAGCACCATTCGTAATTTAACGGTAGCTGGCAAGACTTCAGAGACAATTCGGCACTGACATTTCCCGGCACGGGTCCTGCTAATGCACTCGTAGCTGGGGGAAATCACTATGATTTTTCCTTATAGAGTGGATAAGCAGTGGAAAGGAAAAAATGAACTCACTTAAAGCCCTATCGATTTTAGTGATCTTGTTCATGAGTCTTCTTCTGTTCGCACAGACGTCAACAGTCGCAGTGCCTGCAGGAAAATCTTCGTCCGCGCCTCAGAGCACAAGCACATATCAACTCGATCCGAATTGGGCGAATAAAAATGAAAGCCGATTTCATGTGATCCTCAGTGTTGGTGGTTCTTCCAACATGTACAAGGAAGATTCTTTGGATCGTGAAGCCGAGACGAATCTGGATATGATTCCTTCGGTGAAATTGACGGAGGGTCTCTCTTTGTCGAGCCGCCTGATCGTCACCAAGGAAGAGACCAGTGCTCGTGATACGACTGTTTCCAACTTGAAAGTTTCACTGAAAAAATCGGGACCGGATATCGGTCGAGATTTCAAATCGTCTTTCTCAGTCGCAGGGATTGCACCAACCAACGAAGAATCACGCAAGCGCGATCGCCTTCAAGGCGCTGGCGCACTGTCGGCGCAGATCAAAGGACAGGCGACCAGCATTTTGGGAGTCGGCGTGACTTTGACAGGCACACAGAACTCGCATGAATTCACAGTGAACGCCGAAGGTTCTCCGAATCTTCAGTACACGTTGCGTGGCGATCTCGAGCTGGATCTTGAGCTGATCAAAGATTGGAATATCAGTGCGGCTGGTTACTACCGTCAGGGCTGGACTTACAATGGTTTCGAGCGCCAGAACTATGGCAACGAAATCAACCTGGTTCACACAGTTGCCAAGGCCTGGGAAATCAGCGCCGGCGTAGCGAACGAAGGCAAAGCCTTCAAGGCCGATGGAACATCTTCGAATATTAAAGTTTTTGACCAAAACACAACTGTCATCCAAGCGGCAGTGACGTTTACGAATTGAAGGGAAGGGG
>CBIHPB010000166.1:0-8066 GCA_966211485.1 uncultured Bdellovibrio sp. | reverse complement strand
AAGTGCTTGGCAACGGGACATGGACAAGCTCACGAAAGGCAAAAGCCTGGCGCTTCTGCAAGAAGGACTGCAAGACGAAAAGATGCCTGGCATCTTGGCGGGAATTCCTTCTTACGGTTGGGTGATGGCGAAAACTTTCTACATGTTGGTCGATCACAATGCGACGGGCGTCATCACAGGTTCGATCCAAGATCCAAACACGAGCATGTTCCTGCGCTCGCCTGATATGGAGCCTGCGATCAACACACCGAAAATTTCATTGCTGACGACCTATACAATGGCCGATGGATCACAGATCATGGTGGCGAACATCCACGCGATCAACGTGCAAACTCCAGAGCCTTTCTTCCGTCAGATCGATGGTTTGATTGCCGAGCTGGCAAAATGGAATGGCAAAATCATCCTGGCTGGCGACTTCAACACTTGGATTCCTCAGCGCACTCAGTACATGCAGGAAAAAGCCAAGTCGATCGGTTTGGAGCAAGTGGTTTTCGCCAACGATCCACGCAATCCACAGCACACTTTGGATCACATCTTTGTTCGTGGTTGCACAGTTTCAAATGCGAAAGTCTGGGATAAAATCAAATCTTCAGACCACGAGCCTTTGACTGCTGATTTGGCCTGCCAGTAATTGAAAGTACTAGGCCAATCCGGCTTCGCGGAGTTGTTCGCGAAGCCCATGCTCGGTGATGATTTGTTTCCGAGCCCGGACCCCAGCGAATATTTCTTCGTTGGGGTTTTCTTTTTGAGTCAGCTTGTGAAACACATGGTACTGAATCGCCGTGTTCACAAACGGCTGCATCTTCACGCCATTGAGACCCAAGCGGTAATCGATATCCGAATCCTCGCCCGTGCCCGGCGCTTCATAGCGCCAGTCAAAGCCATTGATCTCGATCAGATCCTTTTTAAACAGTGAAAAATTGCAGCCGACGATCGGTCGGTGTTTCTGATTCAGACGCTTTCGAAGCCAAGGGTTCGTGACGTAGATCCCCTTCATGCCGTTATTGTCTTTCATGTAAGAGCCAGCCGGCAAAATCCACCACATATTTTTTTCGATAAACCCATCGGCGACTTTCTCTGGCGTCAACATTCCCGACAGCCAAGGTGTGAATTCCATGCGGCGGCCACAAAGCACGGTTTTGCTTTGGCGGGCTTCGTAATGCTCGCGCAAAAATTCGGGATGCGGCAGACAGTCTTGATCGACAAAGGCCATGTAATCCGAATGCGAATACTGAAGACCCCAGTTCAGCATCCGATTTTTTCGAAAGCCCAAGTCTTCATGCCACAGATGCAAAGCCGGAATCTTCGAAGTCGACAGGCGCCTTTGAATGTACTCGACGACTTCGGGCTTCGAGCCGTCATCGCAGATCACCAGCTCAAAATCTTGCAGCGTTTGGCGCTCGACTGCGGCCATCATCAAATCAAAGTTTCGCAAATTATTATAAAAGGCCACTGACAAAGCGATTGGAAGCTTGGCTTGGCCGCCCAAAGCCTTCAGGGCTGGATTGTGAAACTGACGTGGTGCTGGATTTGCCATGATGTGGGCCACTGTAACGACTTCGGATTGGAAAGTCATCAAATGTGCAGGGCAATTCCCCTTAAAAACTTGTGCCACATATCGTAAGCGAAGATTTTTGTCGTGCTGCAATTTGAGATAAAAGAATGTGATTTCAGATTTCGGCCGGTGTCATCGCCCATATAGCGGTACTCGGTGCTTTTCTTGGCCAGCGAGCCAACCAGAATCCCAACCAGCTCCCCTTTCCGAGTCAAAGCCGGACCGCCGCTACTGCCAATCATGGCATCAGCTGTTGTTCCCATCAGTGGATTCACATGCACCACCTGATCCTCTCCGAATTGGGGCTCGCCAGTGTAGCGTCCTTCCGACACGCGCTTGGTGACCGTGTTCGGGGCCATGATTGGCTGCTTTTGATCTTCGACCGAGCGATTGAAAACGCCAGGAAATCCAATCAAGGCGACTTGATCGCCGCGACCGACATGACAGGCTGAGGAAAACTGCAATGGCTGAAATGATTCGTATTCGGCAAATGTGATTTTCAAAATGAAAAAGCCCAGATCGTAATTCATGTTCACAGCTGAATCGACGACATCACCGTAAACTTTGTCGATCAGCTCGAGCTTATCGACCATGCGAATATTTCGCGAAACGGTCAGACTTCCCAGCTGGCCTTCTTTGGTCATCTTCAAAAGCGAATGCCCAGACGTCAGAAATCCCAGATGAATAGAGCCGTTCAAAATCTTACGGAAAATCAATACGGCTGCGGAAATTTTAGGGGTCGTTTCATTGCCATCGGTGACAGCAAAGGTGTTTTCCCAGGCGTTGCTAAGAACGGCGCTGGCACTGGGTTGAAAGCCCTCTTTCGTCTGAAAACGGAAGGCCTCTTCCCCGGTATAGATGGTGTTATCAACGCGGATCTTTTGGGGGGTCCCAGCAAAGGCTGTCAAAGAAATGAACACGGCACCCAAAATCGCGGTCAGAATCCTCATTTTTGCCCTCATACGCCAACACGTTCCACCACATCCAAAAATGGACGAGCGAGGGCTGAGAGTGCAAAAGTAGACCCAAAAGATTTACTTATGGTTTAACAAAATATTTTGCGAGCGGTCCGTTTGAATCATTCACGATGCCATTCAAAATTCTGAGCATTTCATCCGAATCCACCGGTCGCAAGACCGAGATGGTCGAAATAAACTCGCCGTGTGAATTTCGGATTGCCGAGCTGGCGATGTCGCAGCGAACGGACGCTCCGGTCTTTGTGACCAGAGTTGTGTAAGTCATATGATGATGACCGGCTTCCATCACGCGCTTCAATCCTTGAATCGCTTCCGGATGCATGGATTTCGCGTAGAGATCGTAGATGGTTTTTCCGATCAGCTCGCCGTCTTTGTAACCCAGGACATCGTGCTCGCGCTTGTTGGCCATCAAGATGGTCCCTTCAGCATTCACCGCGTGCATCATGTAGGGGACTTCATGAAACACGTTTTGATAAACCTCGAGATGCTTTTCAATTTCGCGCAGCTTATCGAGGCTTTCTTTCAGTTTTCCTTCAGTCTCTTGGAGTTTTTCTTTGATGTTCTGAGCTGGATTGACCTTGCCGATCATCGCGCGCATCAGATCTTTGGGACTGATAATGCCCACGACTTTTTCTTTATCACCTTTCACCAACAGGCGATGAGTCGGCGCCCAGATCATCTCTTTCAACACATCAATGATCGGTGCGTGCATGCTGACGTAAACAACAGGCTCGAGCAGATCAATGTGATGCCCGACTTTGTCACTTTTCTGCAGCTTGGCTTTGTGGATCATGTAGGCTTTGACCAGCGAAAGCTCGGACAGAACGCCTAAGATTTCTCCCAGAGGATTGACGACTGGGCTGGAGGTGATTCCTTGCTCGAGGAAAAGTTCAATGACTTCTTGAAGTGATGCGCCCGAGGCCACCATTTTCGGGTTGGGCGTCATTAAATCGGATGCTGTTCTCATACCCTGATTTTGCTAAAGGCCCGAGGCGCAGGCAATGGCTTCAGGATCCGGAAGGGAAAATTAACCCTGAACTGGACCCCTATTCGGCGGACTCGGTCTTGTTTTCGGCTAGCTTTAACGCCTTCAGCAAAGTCTTCTCAATCTCGCTTGAATTTTTCTTCAGCTCAGCTGGCTCTTTCAGCTTTCCGACGACGGCTTCGGGGGCAAAACTGAGAACCTGGCAGACATCAATCAATCGCGAAAGATCCGCACCCAATTCCCGGCGCAGGCTGGGTGGCGCCTGATCCAAAAGCTTGTTGATTTCAAGCGTCGCGCCGCCTTGGCCCGAGACTTCACCCAGGACATAGTAGATCGCATTGGTCAGTTCGGTTCCGGCCTCTCGCCACTTGCCTTGATCGATTTTGGTTTGGATTTTTTTGAAGCGCTTTTGCAAATCGGCGCGCAGGTCGATCTGCTTTTGTCCCCATCCGAATTCGCGGCGGGCTTTCCATCCCAGAAGCGCAAAAATAAAGATGTAGATCACACTCCAGATCGCCATCTTGCTGTCAGAATAGCCGTCACCCATCGAGCGATCCCACGACACCAAGATATCTGGCAGCTGCGGCTTCTTCGGTCCTGCGACCGCCGGCTTTTCTTCTTTGTTCGGATTCAAGTTGTTGTTGGTCAGGTTGTTCGGGTTGGTGCCGTTCGGATTTTCGATAATCTTGACCGGAATCGGATCCGTGCTTTGCACGACGTATTTCTTTTGAACCGGATCAAAGCTTGAAAAGCTCATCGCCGGAATGGTGATATCGCCTTGCTCGCGCGGGATCAGCAGAACTTCGAATTCTTTAAAGCTTTTTCCGTTTTTGAAATACTTGGCGTCGGATTTGGTGTCGTAGACTTCGATGCCCTTTGGAAGATTCAAGCTTGGGAGCTCGATCAGCTTGGCATTTCCTTCACCTTCAAAACGCACTTTCAACGAGAACGGCTGATTGACCGGGAACTGGTTGCCCTCGATGTGGGTTTTGACTTGGAACTGCCCGACCGCGCCTGAAAAGCTATCCGGCTTTCCTTCGACCGGCAGAGGCTTGACCTTGATTTGGATGCGTTCGCTGGATTTTGAGAATGTGTACGGACGGCCAAATCCAAAAGCGCTAAAGGGATTGGTTGGGATTTGCACCTGAGCTTTGATTTTGTATTCATCAATCACCGAAGTGCCTGGCTTGATCGGAAACAAAGCATGACTGGCCAGCAGGGCTTTGCGATACGGAATGCCATTGATCACTTCCTGCGTGAAATTCAGGGCTGGTACTTCTTCGATGATCTCTTTCCAGAAACCTTTTAAATCCGGGAATTTCAAACGATCCAAGGACATCAGATTTCCGCGCGTGTAGATGTACCAGTTCACGACAATCTGTTCGCCCTCATAGACTTCGGTTTTATCGACGTCGCTGTGAATGAAGAAGGCTTCGTTCGGATTGACCTTGAAATCCTTTTGCGCTTGCTGACCGCCGCCACCGCCGCGATTTTTCAGCAATTGATTGAAGGCGTCTTCTTGCTCTTCGATCAAGTCATCGATATTCGGCATGCCCGGAGGCGGAAGACCGGCGCCACTGCCCTCTTGGGAAATCTGCATGGCAATCGGTTTGGTCGTGTAGGTCTTGCCATCGACGGAAATTTCAAAGCCCGGGATCGTCAGTTTGCCTGCGCGCTTGGGCGTTAGCACATAGTTGAAACTTTGGCGGTAACTTTTTTGAAACTGCATGCCGCCAGGCCCTGCCTGCAGCTGCATGGAAACGCCGCCCGAGTCATTAAAGTTGTTCACCAGATCAAAGCCGTTCAGATGCGGAACGCGAGGCTCGGTGACTTGCACCTGCTCGTTCGATCGCACCGTCACTGAAAGCGTAACCGTATCGCCAATTCCCAGTTCGTTTCGGTCGACCGTGGCTGTGACCTGCACTTGGGCAATCGCCAGTTGTGAGAAAAGAAAAATAAAAAATCCAAAAAAGTAAAATTTCAAATTCATTGGTATCACCAATCTTTTTCCCGCGGCTCTTCCTTGTTTTCTTTTTTATTGAACTCGGCGCGGATTTTTTGCTCTTGCTGTTTGATTTCGCCCAGGATCTTGTTCACATCCCCTTGGGTCAGTTCTTCGCTTTTAAATTTTTTCGGCTGCGGCTTGTTCTTGGCATATTCTTTGGGCTTGTCGTCTTTGCCTTGCTGCTCGTCTTTTTTCTTGTCCTGATCCTTGTCTTGGCCCTCTTTTTGATCCTTGTTTTCGCCCTGACCTTTGCCGTCTTTATTGTCTTTGTCTTTTTGCTGGTCTTCGCCTTCACCCTGACCTTGTTGGTCCTGGGTCAGCAGTTCGATATTGGTTTTGGTTTCCAGCGAATCTGGATTGTACTTCAGGGCCTCTTGGTAAAAGGCCAGGGCTTCGTCTTTCTTTTTCGCCTTCTGAGCCATCTCGCCCAGATTGAAATTTGCCGTGAACTTGGTCATCGGATCTTCTGCCAGCTTCACTGACGTCTGATAAGAGGCCTGCGCTTTATCTGCCTGCCCCAGAATTTCAAAACTGAGACCCAGGTTGTAGTGAAGTCGTGCCTCCAGCGGATTTTCCGAAAGACCTTGCAGGAATTGCTGTTGGGCTTCGGAGGCTTTTCCGTCTTTGAGGTTTGCGACACCCTTGCGATTCTCCAGCACGGTCTCAAGACCCACATCGGCGCGTGCGGGCTTTGTTTGCAAGGCAAGAACGGCGAAAAATCCCATCAGCAGAAGATGCCTCATCGGTTTTCTCCTTCCGCCATTTCAAATCGGCCGCGCCACAGACGAGAAAGATTTCGTCGATCACCCAAGAAAATTTCAATCAGCGCCAAGATCAAGGCGACCAAAATGAAAACCTGAAAGCGTTCGTCATATTGGGTCGCGATCTCGGCATCGAACTGAGTTTTTTCCAGCGTGTTGACGTCCTCCACCAGCTTTTGCAAATGCCCGCCACCGAATGAGGCATGATAGGCCGTGCCTTTTCCAGCTTGAGCAATCGCCGTCAGCTCTTCACCCTTGACGGTCGTCAGGATTGTCTGGCCTTTGCTGTCTTTTTTGTAGCCCTGCAAATACCCCATTCCATCGCGCGCAGGGATCGGAGCCCCTTTTTCGGTTCCGTAGATCAAAGAGAAAATTCGCACACCATCTTTGGCCAGATTCTGCGCTTCTTCCAGTGCGCCGGGTTCGTGGTCTTCACCGTCGGACGCCAGCACGATCACGCGGGTCACCCGAGTCGTGTCGTCCGCTTCGACTCCGCCGCGTTTGAATCCGTCAGCGGCCTCTTGCAAGGCCCGGCGGAATTCAGTTCCTTGGGTCGAAACTGACGAAGGCGACAAGGAATCTAGATACATTCTCAGCGAAGAAGGATCAGTTGTCAGAGGCGATAACAGGGCCGCACTTCCGGCAAAGGCCACGATGCCGATTTTATTTCCCGGCATCAGTTCGATCAGTTTTCCAAGTTCGGTTTTGGCCTGTTCCAAACGATTGGGACGGACATCTTCAGCCATCATGGATTCTGACACGTCGACGACGAACATCAGCTCGACACCTTCGGATTTGACCTCTTGTTTGGATTCACCCATTTGCGGACGAGCCATCGCCAAGATCAAAAAGAAAACGACCATGGATTGCAGCGCCAATTTCCAACGGCGCGAAGCCTTGGAAACGGATTTCGTCAGAAACGGAGTCGCCCGTGCGCCCAAAGCTTTGGACAGTTTCTTTTGTGCCTGACGGGTAAAGAAAAATGCCAGCACGATCAAAACCGGGATCAGCCAGAGGTAGAAAAATTCTTGTGGGCTTTCAAAGCGAAACATTACGGAAGCCTCCTCAGCCAAGTGTGACTTAAGAAAATTCCGATCAGATAACAGATCAAGGCGGGCCACAGATAGTTTTTAAACAGCTCGCTGTAGCGGGTGTACTTGTTCACATCGATTTTGGTTTTTTCCAACTGGTCGATCTCGTTGAAGACGCCAGAGAGAGAATCCTCGCGGCTGGCGCGGAAGTATTTTCCGCCCGTGTCTTTGGCCATTCGGTTCAAGAGATCGTCGTTAATCGTCGATTCAAACGGCTGATAGGTTTTCACTTTGTTTCCGAAAACATCTTTTTGATAAATCGGAATTCGGGTCGGCCCGTCTTGTCCGATCCCGATCGAGTAAATCTTCAGTCCATAGCCTTTGGCGATTTCCAAAGCGGTGTCGGGATCAATCGTTCCCGAGTTGTTCTCCCCGTCGGTCATGAAGATAATCACACGGTTTTTCGCGGTGGACTCTTTCAGCTTACCAGCGGCGTTGGCGAGAGCGACCCCGATCGCCGTTCCGTCTTTGATTCTCGCTTGCTGGGCTGTGGTCACTTCTGAAATTCGGTCCAGCAAAAGTTGATAATCCAAAGTCAGCGGTACCAAGGTGAAAGATTCACCAGCAAAGATCACAACCCCGATGCGGTCGCTGGTTCGGTTATTCACAAAGTTTCGAAGTGGTTCTTTCGCCGCTTCCATCCGGTTCAGTGGTTTCATATATTCGTCCAGCATGGAATCGGAGATATCCAG
>CBIHPB010000165.1:0-8167 GCA_966211485.1 uncultured Bdellovibrio sp. | reverse complement strand
GTGGGCGTGAGGAGATCCTGGCTCTTCCTTTATTAGGTAAGGTCGCAGCCGGAGCCCCGATTGAAGCCTTCGAACACGATGAATTCATTCAGGTGCCTCCTTCGATGGTTCGAAATCCTGCCAAATCTTACGCCTTGAAAGTCAGTGGATCGTCGATGATCGACGACGGGATTTTTGATGGCGATATTATTCTCGTTCAGAAACAAGCCTCCGCTTCCAACGGAGAAATTGTGGTCGCAAGTATCGATAACGAATCAACGGTGAAGAGGTTTTTTATGAAAAATAGCTCTGAAGCCAAGGTCGAAATCGAAAGTGGCGGGAAGGTGGTCGAACTTCGGCCAGCCAACTCGGCACTGAAATCCATGTGGTACCCTCCGGACCAGGTGCAGATCCAAGGGATCGTGGTCGCCTTGATCCGGAAATTCTAAGGGCCAGAGTCGTACTTCTTAAGAATCGGAATTAACAGTGAGTGAAGGGATACCTTCGCTGGTGCATACGTGTGCGGAAAGGGAGTTATGAAAACCGAAATTTTAGCAAAAAAGGTTTCTGACTCGGCTTCATTTGGAATTTGGAAGTTTGTATTAGATAGGTCTAAGGGACTTTTAGGAATTTGTACCCAGCACAGCTGTGAGGGGCTTCCTTTGCAGGTGCGTCCGTCCTTGGAAGGCCTTTCTGACGGCCTTCCTGGCCGTCAGACCAAAAGGAAGGGGAAAGGGAAAGAAGAGTGGGAACAGCTTGAGCTCTTCTTTGATCTTCCGCCTCCAGATCTGCCGTTGAATTAGTATCGATCTTTTCCTCCTTCTTCCTTTGTCTTTTCCGGCCCGGACGGCCGGAAAACCAGGGGTTCGGGGAAAGCTTCCCGATTGCATGGACGCAGGCACTTGATGATCTAATCTAACCTGCGCTTATCAATCATCTTATTCAAAGAAACATAAAAATATATTTATAACTAACCCCCAGTTCATGGTGAACCGGGAAAAGGCCGACTTGCGCGCAGCGCATGTCTAAATAAAGGGGCATCTATGTCAAAATTTGAAAGAGAGCGCGAAACGGAACTGAATTTCGACAGCGGCAATCTGGCAATGAATTATGACTGGGATTTCGATGAAAACCCGAGATACGCTCCCGTAGCGGCAGTTGTGGAAAATTCGGTGGACGATGTGGAAGACTCCGCTGCGCTTTCCCTCGAAGAATTGAAAGAGAAACTTTCACCACAACTGGTGCCTCTTCATCAACTCAAGCCTCCAGCTGGGCTCGAGACCGGTGTGGATGTCATCGACGATTTCTTGCTTTGGCGGGGAATCCCAAAAGGTGATCTCACACTGCTGTCAGGAGCACCGGGGACGGGGGCCACCTCACTCTGGTTGCAGACGGCGGCTCGGATTCAGGCTCAGAAAAAATGGGTGGCTTGGATCAATTCCGAGTGGGAACTTTTGCCCAGTTCCTTGGTGCACAAGCATCTCAATCTGCAAAAGCTTCTGGTGGTTCGCAAACCATCAGATGACGGGCAGTTGTTTTGGATTCTGCAAGAGATGATTTCAAGCTCTCTGTTTGAAATGATTGGCTGCCATCTTCCTGAAGGCGGATTAAAGAATCATCAATTGCATAAGCTAAAAAAATTGGCGCGGGCTCATCAGGTTTCGCTGGTTTTTGTCAGTTATTCGAATCGACCGGTTTCAGCGGCATTGTTTAGTTTAATTATCGATTGTCAGGGCGACTTTTACACAATCAAGCGTGCGGCCCACAGACCGACACCTTTCACCATTCCCGGAGGACTTGTCCATGCGGATCTTATGTCTCAACTTACAGCAGACTCAAGAACCTTCCTGCGCTGAAGTTTTCCTGAAATTCACGCCGCGGGTTCAGTTCCGATATCCTCATTATATTTTCATGGATATCGAATCGACGTCGGGGCTTTTGGGTGGCGAGCACAATTTGCTCAAAAAAGCGGTCGAGCTGGCGCGAACTTTTGCTCCGCAAGCGACCGGGGCGATTGCCGATACCCCGCCGATTGCGCAGGTTCTAGTTCATCACCGTCCGTTTCTGATCTCGAAACCGGGCGAAGATTTTAAAACGATTTCCAAATATCCAATCTTGGCCCTATGTGAGCTGGAAGGTTTGGAAGTTTGGAACAAGCGGCGGCCCATCGATCATATTGTGAACTTCTTTAAGGTGATGGGGATGGAGTGGGTGGAAGATGTCTACCACTTTCAGGAAGCTTCTTTCCGCGAGCGCTGGGGAGATGCGGGGGTGCTTTTGTGGAAGCGCCTGCATGGACTGGATTTTCAGGTGATTTCTCCTTTGAATCCGCAGGATCCTTTGATGGGTTATGCGTATTTTGATGATCCGGTTTCTTTGGTGCCGGTCTTGATGCAGAAAATGCATCCACAGTTTCAGCATCTATTTTTGCGGCTAGAGGGCTTGGCCCGATTCGCGCAGAAGATGGAAGTGACTCTGTTTTGCGAGTATTCGGAAAAGCGTTACCACATTCAGGTCGAGCCGGTGGCACCGAACCGGGATCTGAAATTGTTTGAAGATCTTTTTTTGCAAAAGCTTGAAAAGCTGGATTTGGAAAACCCGATTCGGGAATTTGAAATCCAGATCATGGATCAACCCGAGAAAATTCAGCAGTTGGATTTTTTCGAGCCTCGGGATTCCAGCGAAGATCGCTGGCGCCGGTTGATCAGTTTTGCTCATCAGGCCGAGGTGGAGATGGGCTTTTTGCAGATTGAACCTTCACATTTACCGGAGACAAGTTATGTCTTTAAGACAGATTGGCCGAAAGACTTTTCACCGAAAGACCTGGTTGAGTGGTCGGATGAAGCGATCCAGGTCAAGGCGGTCCACGCCAAGGGCCTGGCAGAGAGCCCGCGACCCTCTTTACTTTTAAAAGAGCCACTTCTGCTTTCCAAAATCATGATGAAAACAATGAAGCTGTTGACCAGATTCCCGACCGAGCGGATTCAGTCTGCTTGGTGGCGGAACGAACAGGCCCGGGATTACTACTTTGCACTGTCTCGCAAAGGACAGCTGCTTTGGGTTTTTCAGGATCTGGATAGCGAGTCTTATTATTTGCAAGGGTATTTTGATTAACCAACTCGTGCAGGCGCGTGAAGGGACTTGTTGTCGGTTCCTTTTTCTGCAGGCGAGCAACCCTCCCGGCCCCCCGCGGGCCGGGAGGAGAAAGAGAAGCATATGATGCAGCAACGGCAAAATTTCAGTTCTTTTTTTAGGATCCAACTTTTTTATTCTCAGTTTTCAATACCATCCTCCATTTTATCCCCATATCCCACCTCAACTCTTCCTACCTTCTGATTTCTCCTGGCCCTTAATGGGCCAGGAGGGACAGCCTTTTTATGGAGAATCACAGGACCACCACCCATTCTTTGATTCCTACTCTGCGATCGCGCAATCTCACGCAAGTTCCGCGATCGCTGAAAGGTTTTGTCGAGCTGATGGCTCGAACGAATTTTTCTTTTCTGCAAGGTGCTTCGCATCCCGAAGAGATGGTCGAACAGGCGGTGACGCTGGATTATGACGGGATTGCGGTGTGCGATCTCAATGGACTTTATGGGGTGGCACGCGGGTTTCAGGCGGTTCGCTCGCCATCGGCTTTTACGGCGTCTTTGCATATCAAAGATTCTTTTCGGTACATGATTGGCACCGAGCTCACTTTGACGGATCTATCGTCGGTGACGGTGATGCCGATGAATAAACCGGGGTATTCGCACCTGTGTGAGCTTTTGACTTTGGGAAAACGACAAGCGACTAAGGGGTTTTCCAAACTTTCACTTCAGGATTTGGCCCGTAATAATGAAGGGCTTTTGTGCTTTGCGCTGCCGCCGATTGATGAAGAGCGGTTTTTAAATCTGCAGAAAATTTTTGGTGATCGTCTTTACGTACCGGTCTGGCGGGATTTGACTTGGGAATCTCGCGAGTTCTTTAAGATGGCCGTGAGGCTAGAGCGAAATCTTGGCGCCCAGCTATTTGTGACCAACCGGCCTTTTATGCACACACCGGAACGAAAACCGCTTTTTGATGTGCTGACTTGTATTTCTCACCATCAGACGATCGAAGGTGCGAAGAATATTCTGATCCAAAATGCCGAACGTCACCTGCGACCTCTGGAAGACTTGCAGCATCTTTGGCGGGACCGATTGGATTTGTTGGAAGTCACGCTGAAGATTGCCGAGCGGGTTGAATTTTCTTTGGATGAAATTCGCTATCGCTATCCAAATTCAAATCTGCCAGACAAGATGACGCCTTCTGAATATTTGCGGCACCTGGTTGAGAAGGGGCTGCTCAAAAAACATCCCGATGGAATTTCGGAAAAAATGCAGCAGGTGGTGGAGCATGAGCTGCAAATCATCAAGCAATTGGAATACGAAGACTATTTTCTGACTTTATATGAGATCTGCCAGTTTGCCGATAGCAAAGGGATTTTGTATCAGGGGCGGGGATCGGCTGCGAATTCAGTGATTTGTTATGGACTGGGGCTGACTGCGATCAATCCGGTGCAAATGGATCTTTTGTTCGAGCGATTTATTTCCGCCAGACGGCACGAGCCGCCGGATATCGATATCGACTTTGAACATTCCCGCCGGGAAGAGGTCATCCAGCATATCTACGAAAAATACAACGAGCGGCATGCGGCCATGGTTTGCACGGTGATCTGCTACCGCTCGCGCATGGCCTTCCGGGAAGCGGCGAAAGTTTTTGGGCTTCCGCTAGAGAAAATCAATGCCATGGTGAAATTTATGGGCCGAGATGGGGTACGAAGGCTTGAGGATCCGGAAACGCCGGCTCGGTTTACGGTGGATCCGGATCTTTTGCTGATGATCCTGAAAGTGGCCCGTGGGCTGAAGGGATTTCCGCGACATTTGGGAATTCACACTGGTGGTTTTTTGATCACCCAGGATCCGATCACGGAAATGGTACCGGTGGAAAAAGCGACCATGAACGGGCGCTATGTCGTTCAGTGGAACAAAGACGATATCAATGCTTTGAAGCTGATGAAGATTGATGTGCTGTCGCTGGGAATGCTGACGGTGCTGCGCAAATGTTTTGAGATGCTAAAGACGATTAAGAAAAAGGATTATGCTCTTTATCGTCTTCCGCAAGAGGATCAGGCGACTTATGAGATGATCTGTAAAGCCGACACCATTGGGGTTTTCCAGATCGAATCGCGAGCGCAGATGAATACGCTGCCGCGGCTGGCGCCAAAGAATTTTTATGACATTGTGGTGGAGGTCGCGATTGTGCGGCCGGGACCATTGCAAGGCGGGATGGTTCATCCTTATCTCAAGCGACGTCAGGGAAAAGAGCCCATCACCATTCCACATCCAAAACTGGAACCCATTCTGAGAAAAACTTTCGGCGTTCCGATTTTTCAAGAACAAGTGATGAAGATGGTGGTCGCCGTCGCGGGATTTTCTCCGGAAGAATCAGATGAATTGCGGCGAATCCTTTCCAACAGCTGGCGCAAAAACGGAACGATGGAAGGTGTGCGAGACCGAATTCTTTCTGGCATGAAAGAAAGTGGAATTGCGGAAAACTATGCCCTGCAGCTGTACAAAACCATCGAAGGCTTTGCGAATTATGGATTTCCGGAAAGTCATGCAGCCAGCTTCGCGCTTTTGACCTATGCCAGCTGCTATATCAAACGCCATCATCCGGATGTCTTTGCCTGCGCGCTTTTGAATAGTCAGCCCATGGGATTTTATCCGCCACGGGTGTTGATCAACGATGCTCAAAGGCATGGGGTTCAGTTTCTGCCGCTAGATGTGCAGATTTCGCAGTATGAATACACGATGGAAGAAAGTCCCAGCTCGCATTGGGGGCACGCGGTCCGCAGTGGACTGTTGTCCGTGTACGGGGTGCAGGAAAAATTCCTGCGTCAGATTCAGATCGAGCGCGAAGAACGCGGCCTGTTTAAAAGCCTGGATGATTTCATTCGTCGCTGTCAGTTGCCGAAAACTGTTTTGCTCAAACTGGCGACGGCGGGGGCTTTTGCCTGCTTCAATGAAAATGCCCGGCATCTTCTTTGGAAGATTGAATCTCTTTCTTTGGATCCAGAAAGTTTTCTGTGGGGAATGCCAAAGGAAAATTTCGATTCATCGGCTTTAGTTTTATCAGTCGATGGAGAGGACGAGGACGAAAATGAGAATAAGAATAAAAACGAACAAAGTCTGATTCCGTTTGAATCGAACTGGGAGCTGATGAAACGTGAAACCGAAGCCAAAGGCTATTCACTGGATCATCATCCGATGCAGATTTTGCGTCCGCTGGTGAGCGAGTGGAACGAAAAGTTCCAAAAGCGGAAATACATTTCCTTTGTGGATTCAAAGCAGCTGGCGAACATCCGACACAAGCAAAAGGTGCGTGTGGCCGGACTTCGCAGCGTGACCCAAAGGCCACCAACTGCAAAGGGAATGTGCTTTATCACTTTGGAAGACGAATTTGGGTTTATGAATCTGGTGATCCCACCGGATATATATCAAAGAGACCGTCTAACGATCTACAGCACATCTTTCCTACATGTCTGCGGGCATCTGGAGAAGAATGGACCGGTCCTCAATATCAAAGTGGAAAATCTTTTTCCGTTCTTTGATCCGAAGATGTCGTTTGAGCATGTAAATACAGGGGTTCCGTCGTAAATTCGGTGACCCCACGATCGCTCGTAAAAGCAAAAGTGGTCTTTTAATTTCGAAGACTAAACGCAGTCGCCAGCTTGTCCGCGGCTTTGGCTAAGTGGTCGTTGGCGATGACGGCGCTGATTTTGATTTCAGAGGTTGTGACCAACAGAACTGGGATGTTTTCTTGAGCCAACGTTTTAAAGAAAGTCGCGGCGACGCCTGGGTGGTTGCGCATTCCGACTCCGACGACGGAGATTTTTGCCATGGCTTCCATGGTTTCGATTCCGACAGAGGCTGGCAGGAATTCCTTCAAAACTTGCCGGGTCAATGGCACGTCTTCTTTTGTGACCGAGAAAGCCAAGCGTTGGCCGCTTCCAGTGTCGCTTTGGGTGATGATGTCGACGATCACGCCACGAGAGGAAAGTTTATCGAAAAGATCGCCCAAGAAGCCGGTTCCGGCTGGAATCGGGTGAAGATTGAAGACATAAGTGTTGGCATCGTGAGTGAAACCGGTCACCAGGGCCTGTTCCATGATTTCTCCTTCAGGGACGATCCACGTACCCTCTCGTGATTCAAAAGTTGAACGCAAGTGAATGCGAATTCCGTATTTGGCAGCGATTTCCACACAGCGGATGTGCAAGACCTTTGAACCCAGGGCCGCCATTTCCATCATCTCTTCAAAGGAAACGCGATTCAGTTCTTTTGCGCCCGGTACCAAGCGCGGATCCGCTGTGCAAACAGCGGCCACGTCGGTGTAGATTTCGCATTCTTTCGCACCAATAGCAGCAGCCAAAGCGACCGCTGTCGTATCCGATCCACCGCGACCCAGGGTCGTGATGTTGTCTTCCTCATCAACGCCTTGGAAACCAGCCACAATCGGAATGATTCCTTCTTGGCAAAGACGCAAAAGTTTTTCGCCGTCGATTTTCTGAATGCGGGCTTTCGAATAGACATTGTCCGTTTGAATTCCCAATTGGAATCCCAACAGAGCCTGCGCTTTTACTCCGCGCTTTTGCAATGCGATCGCCAGAAGTGCGATCGAAACTTGCTCGCCACTGGCCACCAGCATGTCATAAGCCGGTCCGCGATAGTCAGCATCGATCTTTTCGGCCATGCCAACCAATCGGTTGGTTTCGCCAGACATTGCCGATGCGACAACGATCGGAACTTCGCCGCGTTTGATATCCGCGACCAATCGCTCGGCGACATTTTCAATTCGCTCAAGCGAGCCGACAGAAGTGCCACCATATTTTTTGACAAGAATTCGAGATTTGAAATCAGATTGCGCTGCCATGACTTGGCGACCTTAACCCAGCCACTGTGGATTGAGAAGAAATATTTCTCTCTAGAAAATCGTGTAAATAAACGGAGTCACAGCCGAGCTACTACTCAAGACAATCAGCACACCCAACAGACCCAGAAGGACGAAGATCGGCAGCAGCCAATATTTCTTGCGAGTTTTTAGGAATGAAAAAAAATCTTTTATGAATTCCATAAGCAGTTCCTTTATTCCAATGCGCGGGGTCTCGAGT
>CBIHPB010000164.1:0-8194 GCA_966211485.1 uncultured Bdellovibrio sp. | reverse complement strand
TACGCTTATCATCTTCTGGCCGGCAACGATCTGGGTTACCAAGAAGACAGTCTTCTGGAAGACCTGCCGCATAAAATTCAGTCCGAGCTTTTCATGCACATCAACCGCAATATCGCCGAGAAAGTTCCGTTCTTGCGTGGCGCGGATCCAGAACTTTTGGAAGAGTTGATGAGTGAGCTCAAGCCAAGAGTATACGTTCCAGATGAAAAGATCTTCCGCGTGGATGATCCGGGCGATGGTCTTTATTTCATTCAAAGTGGCAGTGTGGATATCTTAACTCGTGAAGGGAAGAAGATCGTCACTTTGTCGGATGGGGCATTCTTTGGCGAGATGGCCTTGATTTCAGATAAACCACGTTCGGCCACAGCGAAATCCCACACATTCAGTGACGTGTATGTCCTTGAGCGTGCGGCGTTTGAGCGGGTGACCTCGGCTTATCCGGAATTCCGGCATCACGTCGAAGAGATCATGAATCAGCGTAAAGCGGCCTAAGGAATAGGTGTGGACGGGTCGTCCTTGATTTTGTCCCGCATTATAATCGGAAAAAGCGTTGCTTGGCTTGCAGAAACGCACTGAAATATCAGTGCATACGCAAGGAGTAAGCGATGAAAATCATGAACACAGTTTTGGTTTCGATGGTCTTGGTTTTGGGCCTCAGCGCTCAAGCAAGTTTCACAGTCACTGGACCCAATCTCAAAGTCCAAGAGCAAGTTCGCACACCGGATTTGCGAGAAGATCAACGGATCAGCGAATTTTTCGGCAACGTTCAGCTCAACATGAGCGCTTGGCGTTCATGGAAAATTACCAACACTGGTGACACCGATTTGGAATTCAAATCGATGACCTTGGGCGGAGTCATGTACAACGGTTCGACCGACTGCCCGGATATTTTGCCAGCGCAAAAAAGCTGCATCATTGATATTCGTTTTACACCTTTCTCTGAGGGCTATCACACGGGCTACCTCGATGTGATCACCGTTGATGATGGCAATATGTACTTTGATTTCTGGGGCTACGGCGTCCGCTAATCCCAGTGCTTTCGATATTTGCTGTTCTGATTGCGATGCTTTCGATTCAAGCGGGAGCATCGCTTGCTAAAACTTTATTTCCCATTTTAGGCGCCATCGGCACCACCACTCTGCGGATCGGCTTTGCCGCGATTGTGCTTTGTCTGATTTTCCGGCCTTGGCGACGTTCCTATAGCCGCAGTGAAATCCAAAAAGTTTGCGTTTACGGTGCCTCTTTAGGCGTCATGAATATTTTGTTTTATCTGGCCTTGCAGAAAATCCCATTGGGAATTGCGGTTGCGCTTGAGTTCGTTGGTCCCTTGTCCGTCGCACTTTTCGCCAGTCGCCAAAAACTGGATTTTCTTTGGGCTTTTCTGGCAGCAGTCGGTCTTTATTTTGTTCTTCCCATCAGCGCTGTTTCTGAGACGGCTTTAGATCCCATCGGAATTTTGTTCGCACTTGGGGCAGGGGCTTGTTGGGGATTTTATATTATCTTCGGAAAGCGAGTCAGTGAAAGTCTGCCTTCGGATCTGGCGGCAAGTCTTGGAATGGTGGTTGCTGCCATCGTGGCACTGCCGATCGGAATCTGGGAGTCGGGCTCGAAGCTTGTGCAATTTGATGTCTGGCCTATGGCCTTCGCCGTCGCGATCCTCTCCAGTGCTCTGCCGTATTCGATTGAAATGCGGGTGCTGAAAGCCTTGCCGACAAAAACTTTTGGAATTTTGATGAGTCTTGAGCCCGCGATTGCGGCTTTGTCCGGATTTGTTTTTCTCAAAGAAAATCTCAATGCCGTGCAAATTGCGGCCATCCTCTGTGTGATGGTCGCCTCGCTTGGCAGTACGCTTTCGGTTCGCAAAGGAGCCACCACGTGAAGTCTTCAAACAATTGCAAAATCCGCTGGGCGCAAGAATCGGATGCAGATCTGATTTTGCAATTCATTCAGGATCTGGCCGTGTACGAAAAGCTCGAGCACGAAGTCGTCGCGACCCCTGAAGGTTTGAAAAAATATCTCTTTGGTCCGAACAAAGTCGCCGAAGTGATTTTCCTGGAAGAAGAATCAAAGGCCGTCGGCTTTGCCTTATTCTTTCATAGCTTTTCCACTTTTCTGGCCAAGCCAGGAATCTATCTCGAAGATCTTTTCGTTCAACCCGAGCATCGAGGAAAAGGATTTGGCAAAATGTTGCTAGCAGCGTTGGCGCAGATTTCCGTCGACCGTGGATGTGGCAGGCTTGAGTGGTCGGTTCTGGATTGGAATCAGCCTTCGATTGATTTCTATCACTCGCTGGGGGCGACTTCGAAAAAAGAGTGGATCGGGCAGCGGCTAACGGGACCCGCTTTGCAAAATCTCGCCAAACAGTGTTCGGTTTCGATTCCTGATCCTGAGAAAGCTCGCTAGGAGAGCAAGCCTGTGTGGCCTCCAAGCGCCTAGTTTTCGAGAGATTTTTTCAATCCGAGCCCAGGCTTCGGCCAAGCATCGAAATTAATGCCTTAACCTTGAGCAAATTCATGAGTTTTGCCCGGTTCGCCGCCGCCAATAACGACGGGAGATTGACCGCTGGTTCAAGCTTTAGTACCCCTTTCTCCACGTACAATTTTGCATTATTACCCAGGGGGCATGACACATGGTTCCAACGACTGTTCATAGCACAATGAAAGTGACCAATTTCGAACTTTTGAAGTGGGTCAACGAAATCGCGGCGCTGACAAAACCAGCCCGCATTCACTGGTGCGACGGATCTGAACAAGAAAACACAGATCTTCTGAACTTGATGGTTGAAAGCGGAACTCTCCGCAAACTGAACCCTGAAAAACGTCCGAACTCTTATCTGGCCTGGTCCGATCCAAGCGACGTGGCTCGAGTGGAAGACCGCACGTTCATCTGCTGCGAAAACAAAGAAGACGCCGGTCCCAACAACAACTGGCAAGCGCCAATGGAAATGCGCAAAACTTTGGGTGGCTTGTTTGATGGCTGCATGCAGGGCCGTACCATGTATGTCATTCCATTCTCGATGGGTCCGATTGGCTCGCCAATCTCTCAGATCGGTGTTGAGATTTCGGATTCTCCCTATGTCGTTGTGAATATGCGAATCATGACCCGCATGGGAGCTGCTGCTCTGCAAGCTTTGGGTGATGGCGAGTTTGTGAAAGCGATCCACACAGTTGGTATGCCTTTGTCAGCCGGACAAAAAGATATCACGTGGCCTTGCAATCCAACCACCAAGTACATCGTTCACTATCCAGAGACTCGTGAGATCTGGTCTTACGGTTCTGGTTACGGCGGCAATGCGCTTTTGGGTAAAAAGTGTTTCGCACTTCGGATTGCTTCGACCATGGGTCGCGATGAAGGATGGCTGGCCGAGCACATGCTGATCTTGGGTGTTGAATCGCCAGAGAAGCAGAAGAAGTATGTCGCCGCTGCTTTCCCAAGTGCTTGTGGCAAGACGAACTTTGCGATGTTGGTGCCACCTCCAAGCTTAGATGGCTGGAAAGTTTCCACCATCGGTGATGATATCGCGTGGATCAAAGTGAATGAAAAAGGCGAAATGCGCGCCATCAACCCAGAGGCCGGATACTTCGGCGTGGCCCCAGGGACTTCATACAAAACAAATCCAAATGCAATGAAGACGATCGAGCACGGCACCATTTTCACAAACGTCGCTCTCACAGAAGATGGCGATGTTTGGTGGGAAGGGATGACCGAAACAGCTCCTGCAAAACTCACAGACTGGCAGGGCAAAGAGTGGACGGCGGGTTGCGGACGAAATGCCGCTCATCCAAATGCGCGTTTCACAGCACCTGCTTCGCAGTGCCCGTCGATCGATGAGAACTGGCAAAATCCTGCGGGCGTTCCAATTAGCGCATTCGTGTTTGGTGGACGTCGTGCAGACACAATCCCGCTCGTGTTTGAACCAAAATCTTGGACCGAAGGAATCTACTTTGCAGCGACCATCGGCTCGGAGACAACAGCGGCCGCGACGGGTGCTGTTGGCCAAGTTCGTCGCGACCCAATGGCGATGCTGCCATTCTGCGGTTACAACATGGCTCAGTACTTCAACCACTGGTTGAGTCTTGGAAAATCACTGGCTTTGAAAAACGCTTCGACTTTGCCGAAGATCTTTATCGTGAACTGGTTCCGCAAAGATGAAAACGGCAAGTTTATCTGGCCAGGATTCGGAGACAACGCCCGAGTCCTCAAGTGGATGTTTGGCCGTGTTCAAGGCGAAAGCAAGGCCGTCAGTTCGACATTTCTGGGTCTGGTTCCAAGCTTCCAGAGCTTGGACTGGGCGGGCTCGCAATTTAACGAGAAGGCTTTCAGTGCAGTGATGAATGTGTCTGGCAAGTCTTGGGTGAAGGAAGCACAATCGCACAAGGAATTCTTCAAGCAATTCGGCGAAAAGTTGCCATCCGAATTCATGGGTCTTCAAGAGAAGCTTGAAATCAGCGCCCGCGACGCTGAGATGTAATCTTCAGATCTCAAATTGAGTAAAATCGGAAAGCCTCGGTCAAAAAACCGGGGCTTTTTTGCTTTGAGATTTTGGCCCTTCAAGCGAAGGTCAGTATATTGGCCACTTGGCCATTTTAATGGCCTTCGTTCGATGAAAGCGGGTCATTGTCATAAGTGCAACTTGAATGGGTTCTTGCCTCAAATGACGGTATGCCGTCAAAACCGACATTATACCGTCATTGGTCGGAAGAGGATGCAGTTGCAAGTGCACATAACACTCAACATCAATGCGAGGCACATCACGCTAACTTTGGCCGCTTATAAGTTTTGATTTTCTTGGGTCATTTCGACCAGTTTTTCGACCTCGACTATGAATGAAAAGAATTGAACTCGGGCCTTGTCATGAGACAAAGTAGAGTTTTGGTTCACGAGAGGAAATATGAATCAGCCAAAGCCTAACTCAAACAAATCTGCGCCGGCACCTGCTGAAGGGCCGAATTTTTTAAAAACGATTATCGAGAAAGATCTCGAAAGCGGAAAAGTGCAGCAGGGCCAAGTGGCGACTCGTTTTCCTCCCGAGCCAAATGGTTATCTGCATTTGGGGCACGCGAAATCCATCTGTCTGAATTTTGGTTTGGCGGAAGAATTCAAAGGCCGCTGCCATTTGCGCTTTGATGACACCAATCCCGAGACTGAAGAAGTCGAATATGTCGAAAGCATCAAAGCTGACGTTAAATGGTTGGGCTATGATTGGAACGAGCATTTGTATTTCGCAAGTGATTATTTCCAGCAGCTCTACGACTGGGCTGAGCTTTTGATCAAAGAAGGCAAAGCTTATGTTTGCAGTCTCAACGAAGAAGAGCTTCGCAAGTACCGAGGCGATTTCACCACGCCTGGAAAAGACAGCCCCTATCGCACGCGCACGGTGGACGAAAACTTGGATTTGTTCCGCCGCATGAAAGCTGGCGAGTTTGAAGAGGGGCAACACACCTTGCGCGCCAAGATCGACATGAAGTCGCCGAATATGAACATGCGCGATCCGCTTTTGTATCGCATCCGTAAAGCGCATCACCACCGCACGGGCGACAAATGGAATATCTATCCAATGTACGATTATGCTCATCCGCTGTCCGATGCGATTGAGAAAATCACACATTCGATTTGCACGCTTGAGTTTCAAGACCACCGGCCGTTCTACGACTGGTGTGTTGAAAATCTGCCGACACCAGGACATCCGCATCAGTACGAATTTGCTCGTATGAATATGACTTATCTGGTGATGAGCAAGCGCAAGCTCTTGCAATTGGTGCGCGAAAAACTGGTCAGCGGTTGGGATGATCCACGTATGCCAACCATCTCGGGAATCCGCCGCCGTGGCTATCGGCCCGAGGCGATCCATGCGTTTGCAAAGCGCATCGGTGTGGCCAAAGCGGAAAGTGTGATCGAGTACGATATTCTGGAGGCTTGTGTTCGAGATGATCTGGATGCCGTTGCTTACCGGGCGATGGCGGTTCTGAATCCGATCAAAGTCGTGATTGAAAATTTACCAGCTGGGCATGAAGAGGCGATTCGCACATCGGCTCATCCGAAAAAACCAGAGATGGGCGAACGCATGATTTATTTCTCGAAAGAAGTTTACATCGATGCCGCGGACTTTATGGAAAATCCGGATCCGGATTTCTTCCGCCTGGCGCCAGGCAAAGAAGTCCGTCTTCGCAATGCTTACGTGATTAAGTGCAAAGAAGTGATCAAAGACGCGACTGGAAAGATCACCGAGCTTCGCTGTGATTATGACCAAGCGACCCTGGGTGGAAAGCCAACGTCCGACGGCCGCAAGGTCAAGGGTGTGATCCACTGGGTGTCGACAACCAAGTGCGTGGACGCGGAAGTTCGCGTGTATGGACGCTTGTTCAAAGTTGCTGATCCAGAGAATGTGCCGGAAGGTCAGGACTTCAAAGTGAATCTCAATCCGGATTCGTTGAAGGTGATCAAGCAGGCGAAGCTTGAAATGGGTATGAAGGACGCTACCCCCGAGCGCCGGTATCAGTTCGAACGTGTCGGTTATTTTTGTTTAGACCCGAAGGATTCCAAGCCAGGTGCCTTGGTTTTCAATATGACCGTCGAGCTTTCCAGCGGCCACTAAGGCGCTGGAAACTGCAATCGGGTGCTGGAAATGGCGGATAGGTCCTGTCCGCTGAAATTCGGCGTCGGCAGGTTTGATTAGGGCAAAAGCTCCTTCAGACCTTTGTCTTAGCTTTTCGCATCAGTACTTTCACTTCTCTGTAATCAGTTTAGCATATTGTTAAGACCTAAAGAGGAAAACTTCATATGAAAGCCCAATGGATCAGTATCGCTCTGATTGTAACTTCGAGTGTGGCCTTTGCATCGACCAGTGCTGTTGAACAAGTGAAAAGCAAAATCAAATTCACTGAAGGCGCTTACGACCTGCGATCAAAAGACAAAGCCTGCGAAGAAGGATACGTCGACTTGGAGTTAGTGGGTAATGAAGATATTGCGACTCTTCGCTTGGGTCAGAAAGTTACCTTCGGAGGTTTGGAAAAGCCATCTTCGCATGAAGAGGCCGAACAAGGCTGCACGGTTGATTACACCAATAAGTTTGGTGATAACGAAATCAATCAGGTGATCAAGTATGAATGCCCGAAAAATAAGTCAGCCAACTACACAAAAACTCAAAAAATCCAATTCTCCGGAGCTGATTTGACTTACTCGTCAAAAACAGAAGGTTCGGCTAAAAAGCAAGTCACTTGCAAATATGCATTGGCGCCAGGAAAGAAGGAATCACGATGAAAAAATCCCTGACATCCGCTTTGTTGATTCTGCTTCCGATGTTAGCCATTCATGAAAGTGGATTGGCTGAAGAAACCGCGACTCCTAAGGTTTCGTCGTCAGAGACTCAGCATGGAGGAAGTGCCCGGTCTTATGAAGATGAGTTTTCGGGAGTTCGTGATTTTGCGCGGATTGTGAAAGATCTCAACTGCAATTCCAAAGATATTAAATACAGTCAAGAGAGCTGCCAGTTGATCGGATGGATCAAACAAAAAGGGACAGAGTACAAATTGTGTAAGCAGTTCTTCTCGGACGAAAAAGGCCAGTTGGGTCCCTATGGAAAAGAGATGGCTGCTTTGATTGCCGATGATATTGCCCGCAACGAAAAAGAGTCGGTCTTTTACCAGCCGAATCATGATACGGACATTTCATGTCCGGGATTTAAAGATATGACGCCCATGCAGAAGGCTGCGTTTCATACATGGGTTTGGGAGCTGACGGCGCTTCCGGAAAGCAGTTGCAATGCCGAAATCAAAGATAATTCGTCTTCGGCCGTGCCGACAGGAAAAGCCGTCGGAATGTACCAAACCGAATATCTGAAGAAAGACCGCGAGTGGCGAAGTGTTTCCCCATCGAAAACCAATGCGATCGATCCGAAAACGAAAAAAGGAAAGATGTATTGTGCGGTTCCTGAAAGTGAAATTCGAACGCTGGCGGGGAACACGGGATGTGCATTTGATGATTACAAGCGCCACTTAATCGCGACCGGATATATGTTCGGTCAGTGGAGTGATGCCAATCCTCCTAAGCGTCTGCATCCGGCTCAGTGGGCAGCGCACACGCGCTTGAACAAAAAGCAAACTGAGGAAGTGATTGCTTATCAGGCGTGTCGTGCGAAAAATAAATGCAAAAGCAATCTTATTTTAAATGAAAGATCTGCGGCCTATACGCTGAT
>CBIHPB010000163.1:0-8205 GCA_966211485.1 uncultured Bdellovibrio sp. | reverse complement strand
GAACCAGTCGGATTCGAAGTGCTCGGAAAGATCACGACATTACTTGAAACTCTTTTTGAGGGCCGGGCGGTCGATTTGGTCGACGAGCAGAAGATGCGAGCCGAGGTAAAAAAGCAGGCGAAAAAAGAATTTATCTATGTCGACTAAAACTTATAAAGGGTCTGCATATTATTTGCGGATGATGCAAGATGCTTGCGTTAAGATTCGTGAGTACACGGCCAATACAACGGAAACGGAATTCCTGGCGGAAAGAGAATCTTACGATGCCATTTGTCTGCAATTCTCTCAGCTGGGCGAGCAGGTCAAGCAGCTTGAGAATTCTTCTGAGCGTGTAATCCAGCATTTTCCGGATGATGTTCCTTGGGCCGCTTTGAAGGCTTTGCGAAATCGTATCGACCACGATTACACGTCTGTTGATGCTCCCATGATCTGGAAATTTGCGGTTGAAGAGGTTGAGGGAGTAGAGCAAAGCCTCAAACGTATTTTGAAGAAGCGATTCGGAATCTAGAAAACTCAAAATCGACACAGAAGGCCGAAGAGTTTGGTGGCCATTGCTTTCAAAGAAGGCAGCTTGTTCATCTCGTTTTCAATATGACACGCTGACTTCAAATGAATTGGGCCTGGTGCCTCCGAAGTTTCAGGGCTAACATGCCGGAATCACCAACGTTCTTCCAGATTGGTAGGCAATACTATGTCAGCAAAAATCGCGACCACTCCTGAAATGGTCAAAGAAGTTTATCGAAAATCAAATGAGAGATTGGCGATCATTCGCAAGCGTTTGAATCGTCCTCTGACTCTTGCGGAAAAAACCCTCTACGGTCACTTGGATGATCCACAAAACCAAGAGATCGAGCGCGGAAAAAGTTTCCTTCTCCTGCGACCAGATCGCGTGGCGATGCAAGATGCGACAGCGCAGATGGCGCTTTTGCAATTCATGCTGGCGGGAAAAGATGAAGCGGCTGTTCCTTCAACAGTTCACTGCGATCACTTGATCCTGTCTTACCAAGGCAAAGAAAAAGATATGCCGGCGGCGATGAAGGTGAACGAGGAAGTTTTCAATTTCCTTTCGACTGTCAGCTCTCGCTACAACATCGGTTTCTGGAAACCAGGTGCCGGAATCATTCACCAAGTCATCCTTGAGAACTACGCGTTCCCAGGCGGTTTGATGATCGGAACGGATTCCCACACCCCGAATGCGGGTGGATTGGGAATGGAAGCCGTCGGCGTCGGTGGATCCGATGCTTCGGACGTGATGGCGGGACTTCCGTGGGAAGTGAAAAATCCGAAATTGATCGGCGTTCACCTCAAAGGAAAACTGAACGGCTGGACATCTGCGAAAGATGTGATCCTGAAACTTTGCGGAATTCTGACTGTCAAAGGCGGAACCGATAAGATCGTCGAATACTTTGGCGAAGGCGCCAGCACACTGTCTTGCACGGGCAAGGCTACGATTTGCAACATGGGTGCAGAATTGGGTGCCACTTGCTCGGTCTTCCCTTACGACGACAAGATGGGTGCTTACCTGAAAGCGACGGGCCGTGCCGAATTGGCAGACCTGGCTGCTCAGAACAAATCTCTTTTGTGCGCGGATCCTGAAGTGGCGGCTGATCCCAAGAAATTCTACGATGAAGTTGTTGAGATCGACCTGACAACACTCGAGCCGCACTTGGTTGGTCCTCACTCGCCAGACATTGCTCATCCAATTTCTTCGATGAAGAAATCAGCGCAAGAAAAAGGCTGGCCGACAAAATTGTCTTCGGCGCTTGTTGGTTCGTGCACGAACTCTTCTTACGAAGACATCGGCCGCTCGGCATTCGTTGCAAAGCAAGCTTTGGATAATGGATTGAAAATGCCTCAGCCGTTCTTGGTTTCTCCGGGATCGACTCAGATTCAAAACACTATCGAACGCGATGGTCAGATGCAGACTTTGAATTCTGTGGGTGCGACCGTTTTGGCAAATGCTTGCGGTCCTTGCATCGGTCAGTGGAAGCGTGACGATATCAAGTCGGGTGATAAGAACTCGATCGTAACTTCGTTCAACCGCAACTTCCGCGGCCGCAATGACTCGAACAACGAGACGTTGGCTTTCATCGGTTCACCTGAAATCGTGATGGCGCTGGGTCTGGCAGGACGTTTGGATTTCAATCCACTGACGGACGAGCTGGACACGCCAAAAGGCAAGATCAAGTTGAAGGCACCGGAAGCTCCAGAGCTTCCGGCAAAAGGTTACGTCGCCGATCCTCAGGGCTATCAAGCTCCGGCTGGAAAAGGTGCGACCGTAGCGGTGGCTCCAACTTCGGATCGTCTGCAGCTCTTGAAGCCTTTCACTCAGTGGGATGGTAAAGACTTCAATGATCAAATCGTTTTGGCGAAAGCCAAAGGCAAGTGCACAACCGATCACATCAGTCCGGGTGGTCCTTGGCTGAAGTATCGTGGTCATTTGGATAACATTTCGAACAATATGCTTTTGGGTGCGGACAATGCTTTCACCGGCGAAATCGGAAAAGGCAAAGACCAACTGACAGGTAAAACTGGAATCGAATTCAACAAGCTGGCTCGTGAATACCAAAAAGCGGGCAAGGGTTGGGTTGTGATCGGGGATGAAAACTACGGCGAGGGCTCTTCACGCGAGCACGCCGCGATGTCGCCACGATTCTTGGGCTGCAGCGCTGTCATCACCAGAAGCTTTGCTCGTATCCACGAGACGAATCTGAAGAAGCAGGGTGTTCTTGCTCTGACTTTCAATGATCCGAAGGATTACGACAAGATTCAGGAAGATGACCGTGTGACATTGTCGGATCTTTCAAGCCTGGCTCCGGGCAAGCTTGTCAAAATGACAATCAAACACAAAGACGGGAAAAGCGAAGAGGTGCAGCTGAAGCACTCTTACAATACCGAGCAAATCCGCTGGTTCAAAGCGGGATCGGCGCTGAATCTGATCGCGAAGGGATAGTTCGGACTCTTTCTTTCCAAATATTCTGAAATTTGAAAACGGAGCTTGAAAAGGCTCCGTTTTTTTATGTCTCGATTCATTGAACCCAGCTAACGTAATAACTCTATCAATTGCTGTTTTCGAATTGGTCAAAGACCTGAGCTGAGCGTCTAAAGCGAGCCTTGACAGAATCGCCGCATTTAAAACAAATATTGTTTATATGAACTATCCCTACATTGTGGCTGAACTGCTGCTGGCTCTTCGTGGTTCCCGCTCGTCGGCGGAATTGAGCAAATCCGCTGGCTATAAATTTAACCAAGTCAATCGCTGGGAGACTGGCGAAAAGCATCTGCGCTGGGATGAATTTTGCGGCTATTGCCATGTGCTGGACATTCCGCTTCCCCAGATTTTGTCCAATATTTTTCACTATGACAAACCCGATCCCAAAGAGTTCCTTGGCCATCTTTATTCCTTGAAGTTTCCGTTTCATTCGATTGCCGCCTTGGCGGAAAGACTTCATCGCCATCCCTCGGCTGTCAGACGTTATCTCGACGGAGAAATTTATCCGGACTTGGAATTCGTTTTGGCATTTATGGATTTGGATGCCACTCGCTTGTCGAATTTCATCTCGGCGATTTTGCCTTCGGATTCCAGCTCTCCTCTTCGCACTCAATTTGAAAAAGATGTGAAAGTCGCCATCTCTGAAAGTCAGCATCCGATCGCAGCCGCAATCGAAGCATGGTTGAAGTCTCTGGAATATCAAAAGTTAGAAGCGCATGACGATGCATTTCTGGCGGAACGCGCGGGGTGTTCGCCTCAGACTGTTCAGCAAACTCTTTCCAGTATGCTGAAAGTGGGGACGGTTGTTCAGGATGAAAAATTGAAGTTCAAGCCGACTTACAACACCATCGACATCAGCGGGGTGAGCCCCAAGGACCTGGCAAATTTATTTAAATATTGGCACGAGCGAATGGTTCGCTTTTACAGCAAGGGAGACTTCAGTCATCGCGGCCCTGTCCGGACAAGGGGAGGCGTCCGGATTGCTCCCGTTTCTCAAAAAACAAGCCAGCAAATCAATGAAATTCTGCTTCGCACATCTTCGGAAATTCAGATGACGCTTGAAAATGGCGATGATGACTTTGACGATGTGCGGGTGATCATCTGGGGTTCGATGAGTACGCTTGACTGTTGATAAATCGTTTCACGGCCCGAAATTTTAATCTTTGCAAAGGATTGCGATTTCCAAAGGGCATATAGCAGTGAAATAACCGATTGAGGTAAGCATCGAATAAAATCGAGTGAGGAGCCCCCAGTACTTTTCCGCGTTTCAATAACATCTTCAAAATTTCGGATCCCAAAACACCTGCACAGAGTTGAATGCACATCGGCGTTGAAGGCCCCTTCTGTTCTTTCAAATTGAGCATGGAAGGATCCACCAAGTAAGATCGGTGCGGAGCTTTGGGCGTCAGGCCAATCAGAAATTTAACACCTCGATCTAAATCTGAATCTTGTTCTTTCCATTGAAAATAATCTTCAAAGCTCATTTGACCGGGCAAGATGTTCACAAGGGCCGCGCCCATTCCAATCGGTCCGACGATACAGGCGGGAATGCGATGTTGCTGGCAGTGCCGAAAGACAGTCTGGCGAGCCGAGAACGCAAAAAAATCCAAGCCATCGGCATAGGCATCGACACCGGAAAAAAAAAGATCCGCATTTTCCTCGTTCACTCCTTCAGGAAAAGTTTGGATTCGGACTTCAGGATTGATCGCGCGAACCATTTCTTCCATAACTTCCACTTTCGTGCGTCCAACCGTTTCGACGGTTGCGCCGACTTGGCGGTTGAAGTTTTCGATCGAAAAGCGATCCATGTCGGCGATGTGAAATCCGCCAACACCCAACCGGGCAAGTGTCAGAAGATGCGCGCCCCCGGCGCCTCCCATCCCAGCAATGGCGACGGTTTTATTTTTTAAAATATCGAGTTCGGATCTGGTGACAAATCCCAGGTTCCGGGAAAAGGCGAGATTTCGGTCGAATGCGGCTGGCCCGTTCTGAGTTTTCTGTAGTTCCATTAACAAATGGTACCCAACTATAGAATCGGGACGAGTCCAAGTATGGCATTTGATAAAATAGAAACTCGGGAGCCAAAAACATCATTTTTCGCGACCTAAAATCAAATGGGGTCATCGCCTAAAAATGAACGGAAGGTGCAAAAATATAAACCTATTAAGTTCCGAATAAAAAATCCGAAATTGACCTCAGTGTGGAACTTTGAAGTGTAAGGGAATTGATGTTTATGAAACGCTTTCGCAAATTGCGGCGCCAGATCCTCCAATTGCTGCCTGAGAGATTCCGTATCGAGTCGATGCGAAAAAATATTCGTCTGAAGCACAGCTGGGCTTCGCCCTCTCTTGAAATCAAGATCGCGGACACTGAGGTGGAATTGGAGCAAGCCTTTCGCCTCTTACACGATAGCTACGTGAAAGCCGGTTACATGCAGCCAGATCCAACAGGACTGCGAATTCTACCGCAACATTTGTTGTCACAGACAGCGATCATTGTCGCAAAATGGGATGGTCAGGTCGTCGGTACGATGTCGATGATTCGTGACAATCCTTTGGGACTGCCGATGGAAAAAATGTTTTCCGTTGCTGATCGCCGCCATTCGGGCCGCAGACTGACGGAAGTGTCTTCGCTCGCGATTGATCCTCGCTTTCGGGGCTTGGTCAATCAGGTTCTTTTTCCTCTCTTCCGGTTCGGAGTTCAGTACGCCCGGGAACTTTTTGGCACTCACGAATTTGTTGCCGCCACAACCCCTGAACTCTCTGATGTCTATGTGAGCTTTTTGTGCTTCGAGCGCCTGACCTTAAAGGCTCGGGCTTATGATTTCGTCAATGGAACCGATGCGGTTGCATTGTACCTGGATTTCGATACAGCCAATGAACGTTGGCGTCAGGCGTTTGCTCACCGGCCTGATTCCGCGAATTTCTACAAATACTGGACCGAGCGGCCGACCGATCCTCGAAATCAAATGCCACCACGCCCTTACCACTCGGTCGTGGATCCTGTTTTGACTCCTCAGTTGCTTGGGGACCTCTTCCTGAGCCGAGCTGATATGGCCCGCAAATTAACTTACAGAGATGTGGAAGTTCTTTTGGCTGCTTATCCATTTCCGGCTTTTCAGCAAATTCTTCGGCCTTTGCAGGCGGACCTTTCGCGCAAAAGTGTTCGCTTGGAAACGCAGATGAGGGCTGAACTTGGTCCCGAGCGTATTCCCGCTGAAGTCTTAAATATTTCCAGGGTCGGCCTTCTGCTTCGCTTGCCTTCGAAGGCTCAACATTTGGCCGAGTCTCTGTCGATCGAGGTTTGGCTGAATGAATCTGTTCGCACGCGTTTTCAAGTCGAAGTCCGATGGAGGCCCGGTGAGAACTTGTTTGGAATGCATATTCCAAGGCCCACGGCCGAATGGCTTCAAATGTTCGCGGTCCTGGAATATGACTATAAGAAAACGGCGCAAGCCTTGGTGTCTGTCGCCTAAGGCTCGGGAACGTAAACCAATTCGTCCGTCGAAGTGGCTTGAATGCCCATGCACTTGCCCTGAAATTTAAATTTGCGGGATTCCGTCGTCGGCTGCAGATCGGCGACGCAATTGTAAGAGGTGCCCCCGAAAGCCAAGGTCTGCTCTTGGTGACCGTTGGAAAGAATCGTGAATTCTCTTCCGCGGTCGTCGATGCCTGCGTTGACCCGGACGGTGGCTGTTGCCGAGTTGGTTCCCAGTGTGCAAATCACGGTTTTGGTCAAAGAGCCGCTATCGAATTTGAGGCTTTCTTGAACAAAGACATTTTTATGAGTCATGCTGTAAACCCACCAACGGCTTTGATAGATCGAGCTGGTGCCAGGACTGTTTTTAACATCGCAATCGTCCCGGTTGGTCTTGTCTTGGGTGTTGACTCCACCTGGATGGAGAGGATCTGTTTCTTCTTCAGGAGCTTTTCCGCAAGCGATCAAAGACACCAAAGCGGCGGCAATAAGTCCGCGGGAAACCAGTTTGCAAAAATCCATTTCGACCTCCAGTTTCGAATGACGATAAGTGAGCCTTCATGACAGCACGCTAAGCTGATAGGGGCAAATCAAAACAAATAAAAAAACCCGGCTGTTTTCACAGACCGGGTTTTTGTTTTTTCTCTTTAAGCAGCCCGAATTTGGGCAGTCATTTTTTAGCGAGGCTTGAACCAGCAGCGTGGGCGGAAGCCGACGGTGTCGTTCGGAGTGAAGCAAGATCCTTTTCGGTAGTCGACTTTGTCGACTGGATCCGATTCAGGAACGTGGCAATTCAGACCTGCAAAGTAAGTGTCCAAGCGGCACTGAGTTTGTGGATGTCCATCCTGAGTACTGGTGACCTGCTTTGGATCCGGAGTGCCATAGGCTGGAGTGACTTCTTCTTGGCGAAGATCACGGAACAAGTTGGCAATTGATTGACCGGCCAAGGCCGAGCGCATGCAGATATCTTGGTCTTCAACTTTTGAGTGTTGAGTTTGGCAAGACTGGCGAGCCAGTGGATCGAGGTTTGGATTGCTTGAAACAGTGCTGTTGTCGTCTTCAGCGAAATAACGGCGCAAGCATTTCAGAGTTGAATAGTAGTCAGCTCCGCCTTCGTTGGTCGCCCAAGCTCCACCAAATGTGTACTTGGGTGCTCCACCTTGGTGATGACCCATTTCGTGGCAGATGACCAATGCAAAACCTTCTTCAGTCACGGCCGGATGACGAGCCAGACCACCGTACATGTTCAGAACTTCCGTGTTGCCACGTCTTTCTGCTGACGCATTCACCGTCGCGTTTGTCCAAAGACGATTGACTTGCAAAGTGTCGCCTTGTTTTTCAATGTCCTCTTTGTACAGTTTTTCAACGCGGTCGATGACCTTGTTGAAAACAGCTTCCGTCACTTGGCTGTTGCGATACATGCCGACCGGAATCTGCAAATTGTTTTCAGGCAAGAAGCCCGCACACAAATGTTGCACAGTTCCTGATGATGAAACGGCTGTGAATCCTAAAACGGAAATCAGCGCGCATCCCGCGGCGATCCGTGAAATCGAAGACTTATCCATTGGTTCCCCTCCTTGAGATACAGTCTGACGAAATCGTATCAACGCCAAAGAGAAGAGTTCAAATAGATATTGTGGATCATAATCATAGTGACGATCGGATAAACGAGAACATTCGATGGTCAAATTCAGTCGGTGTGGGGTGTTTTGAGACTGAAAATGCCAGCAGGCAAG
>CBIHPB010000162.1:0-8220 GCA_966211485.1 uncultured Bdellovibrio sp. | reverse complement strand
CTGGCGCCAACTCGGATTCATTCTCGCCTGTCGTGACTGGCAACTACGCGAAAATCGTTTTCAAATCTGACAGCTCAGTGACTGGCTGGGGATTTGAGATCACAAAAGCGGCTTATCGGTAATTAAGCTGTCCTTTGGACAGACAAGCCACTTAAAAAGAAAACGGCGAATGTTTCCATTCGCCGTTTTTATTTTCACAAGACAAATTCCGAATCAGTTTTTATTCCTGATCCATATCCAATTTCAAGTATGTCGTGAAGGTCGGCTTCACAGTCACATACGTCATAACTGGTTTGAAGCCCTTCGCCGAAATCCGGATCATCACTTGGCGCTCGGCAAAACCATCGTTTGCAGGGCGAGTTGCATCGTACTTATCCAAAGTCGTTCCCAACAAAACTTTGCGAACGTGGCTACCGTCAGCATCGATTTCTTTTCGGCTTGCCGTTTCGAATTTGGCTCCAACTTTAGAAACCTTTTCTTTATCTATGTCTTCACCAATTTTAGAAAGATACTCACCAATGGTTTCACTGAAGGAACGCATGTCCTCGACAACAGATGGGTGAAGTTTTCCTGGACCCTTATCCAAAACTTCGATTTCCAGATCGCCTTCGAACTTCGCAGGCTTACTTGAATCCTTCGAGAACGCTTTGGCGCTGATTTCAATCCAGAATGAATTTGTGCGTTCCAACTGAGTCGTCGAGTATTTGTTCTGCATACCCATGACGTTACCGACAATGTAACTGAATGAAGGACTTGCGCATGTTGACTCTTTGTTCACGATCAGAGATTTATTCTGAACCAAAAGGTAGTTCATGCAATCGTTCGCAACCTGGTGAACACTTGGGTTGCCTGTACGGTAAAGATGTCCGGTCGCAATTCCAACCTTGGTCGGAGCCGAGTGATCAGGTCCCAAGCGTGGCTGCGTGTGAAGGGCGCTGACGATGACATAGTCCGGAGACTTTGCAAATCCGTCGAACAGACGCTCGAACTGAGGCTCTTGAATCACATTTGAATCATAGCCTCTTTCGATTTTTCCGTGCAGGAAATCCATGCGAGCGCTGTAAACAGAAACCGCGCCATCACTTTCCAAGTCCACGTTGTCGATCTTAACCTTGTTACCCGCGACGTTCACCATTTTCACTTGGGTGAAAATTTTCTTCAGCAAACCGGTTTCCTTCGCTCGCAACGCATAGTTGCGCATCAAATCGACAGCCGAGCTTTCGAAAGACATATTCTCCAACTGAACAGTTCCCAAACCAGACAACAGTGATGTTGTAAAGTCAGCGATAAAGCCAGCGTTGCCCAATCGAGAGCCCCAGAATGGAGTTCCCAGTGTGATGAACGACTTTACATTCGGGAAATACTCGGAATGATAGCCCGCTTTTTTTCCAGCAGCGGAAAACAGCCAAACAGAACTCACCAATCCACCTTGTGAGTGGGCGATCAGAGAGATCTTATCCTGAGGTTTCAAACCGCCACCGGCCTCGATCGCCTTTTGCATCTGGGCATCGATTTGCTTTGAGAAAGTATAGACATTGTCAGAATCACTTTTTGTCGTGTATTCCAGCGAGTAAACTTCAATCTTGTCTGAAGTGTTGCCCAAGACGCCGCCTTGTTGAATGCGCTCGGCTGTTTTTTTCAAAACAGGTTCCAATTGATTGAAAGTCGTCTTGTCACCACCGATCCCGTGAACCATAAAGATCATATGGCGGGGTTGGCTGGCGGCCAGTGCTTGGGCTGAAACCAACAGAGTTGATGTCAGGGCAAGTCCCAACAAGGCTTTAAATCCATTTTTCATAAATCACTCCTCATCGTTTTTTTTGTCGAAGCTAATCACAGCAACGACTAGACCCGGTTTAGGTGTGACGAAATCAAATTGAATAGAGCTGAAAGGCAACGATCCAAATTCCGGCCCTATTTTGCGGGCGCTGTCTAAAGTCTCGACAGTATTTAGTTCACGCTGTTAACATCAGAATTCGAAGCATGAAATATCCAGCCTGTCCGATCTGCACCAAAGAAATGCAAAAGATGCCCATATCGGTGGCGCCTTGATCGGATTTGTTTTCTTTATAGAGGATTATCTGAGAAGGCCCACGGTCAATCCACCAAGTGTGACGCACTAAAACCCGTGATCTTGCCGTCCCTGTCGCTCTTTTCCAGAGAGCCCCGCAGTCATCACTCCCCTCAGAATCAAGCACACAAACCCTGTATTCAGACAGCACATTCCCCTGTCATTTCTCTTGGCCACAAACACCCAAAACAGTACGCTCAACTTATGAAAACACTCCTCACCACCCTATTCGCAGTTCTTATGTTTCAAATTCCAACAGCCAACGCCCAGTCTCTCCAACCTGGTCTTTGGAAAACCAAAGCTCATTTTAAACTAAGTGGTGTTCCACTTCCCAGCTCTGAAAATGAAGAATGCCTGACCGCTGACGAAGCCAAAGATCCCAAATCAAGCATCGTCAAAGAATTGAAAAAGAATGGCTGCGAGCTGACCAAATGGAATTTGAAAGGTAAAAATCTTCAGGCCGCTTTGAAATGTAAAAACAAAGAACTGGATGCCGAAGGAAGTCTTAAAGGAACTGTTTCCAGCAAATCCTACAGCCTCGATGGCGAAGCCGAAGGCACTTACCAAGGCATGATTCCTTCCACAGCGACATTGAAGCTCACTGGCGAGTGGGTCAAGACCTGCAAGTAATTATCGAGTGAACCAAACTTTGGAAATCAAATTGTCCTTGCGCCAATTCGACCATGCGTTCTTGGATCACTTTCGAATTCATGTTTTGCCCCAGTCTGGATTGAGATCGCGGATGTCATATTCAGCATTTGGATATCGCTCGGGATTTTGAATCAGCTCGAACAATTTTTCAGCCACCACTTGTGGTGTTAAAAGTCGGCCTTCGGACTTCATCATTTTAAAAGCTTCGACCTGCGCAAAGTTTTTGGGACTTTGCTTGCGAATCGTTCCCTGCATCTGCGTATCCATCACGCCAGGACTGAAATTCAAAAGCCGGACATCCGATTCCGATCCGAAATCCTGCTGAAGACCTGCATTGAACATACGAAGCCCTGCCTTGCTGGTGCAGTATAAACTCCAGCCCTGAATGGCCCGATAAGCCGCACCTGATGAAATCTGCACCACACTTCGACGGGCCTTGGTCTTCTTTGTCAGTTTGAAAAACATGCGGCAAAGTTCAATCGGCGTCAGCAAATTCACGCGCAGATGATCTTCAACGTCTTTGGCCGAAAAATTTTCGACCGCCCCAATCGGCTCGATCACCGCCGCATTGTTAATCAAATGAATCGCGTTCAGTTTTTGTTTTTTCAATTTCAGCAAGGCCTTCCCAAGCTTCACTTCAAGCCCCTTGGTTGAACGCAGATCCTGACGGATGCTGAGACAATGTGGATGAGCCGGAATGGGTTTGCGAGAAATGGACAGCACCCAATGCCCTCGTTCGAGACAATGCCGAGCCAGTGCCTGACCTAAACCTTGAGATGTGCCAGTGATAATGAAGAGATCCAAAATAAAAACCCCTGTGATAAGCAGGGGTTTCGATTAATCGAACTGAGGCTGAGGGTCAATTCTGTTTCTTGTATTCGTCCTGGTATTCAGTTTGGACTTCGACAAAGCTTGAGAAAGCCGGTTTTACACGGATTACCATGTTGCGCTTCTTCAAGCCTGGCAGGCTGACCACAACCGGAACATCCACACCTTTTTCAACCAATGCTTTGTAGGCTTTCATATTCGCTTTGCCTTGCTTTGAAGGACGAATATAACCCGTCAGGTGCAAGCGGATGTCCGTGTGCCCGCTATCGCGGAAAATGATATCCTGAATGCTGGCCACTTTTGAAATTGGCTCGATATCTTCACCGATAAACACGTCAACCAACGGATTGGAAACTCTCACGCGGCCTTCTTTGTCCGTATTCAGCTCGATGCTGCGCTTGTAAAACTTCTGCTGAGAGAATCTCCAAACATCATCGCCGGCTTCGCCTCCGCCTTGGGTGCGGTCGTAGAACAGAACGCCCACGTCTTTCCAAGTTTTCTTAAAGCGCGGATCTTCCAGGTCATAGTCTTTGCCTGGCAGGCGCAAAATCATTTCAACTTCGTAACCTTGCAGGTTCGGAATCAAATCCGCATTGATCTTATTGTCTTCCGCATTCAACTCGTCCTGCACGCGGCGGTATTCTGCTTCGACTGCCGGATTGCAGTTCTTCATGCCTTCGCAATTTGCAACCGACATCAAAATGTAGCGGTAGGTGGGGTGATCGCAGGCATTGATATCCAGGCAATACTTCGGAAGGTAAACCATTCCGACGTTGTGTGAAGGCTTGATCGGAGTGTGCAGAGACTCGGTCAGGATCCATTTGCTGTCCGAGAAGAAATCGGCTTCCTGAAAGCTGTCAGCCGAAATTTCTTTGCCCTTGGATTCGTCGCTGATGTCATCAGCATACAGGAATCCCAATCGGCTGCTAGGCGCCAAAACTGCGATATCCGATTCGTAGCGATCTCCACCGAAGCCCACGTCAAAGAAGAACTTGCGGAGATTGTCCAAGATGAATTTGGTGAATTTATCATTCTGAGCGTGTTTGTAATAAAGCTTGCTGTCGTCTTTTGGAAAGATTCCGGCGATATTTACAAGCTTCGCCTTGAACAGCTTTTTGAGTTCCGGCTGCTTGTCGATGGCAATCGTCGAGCGGCGGAATTTGTAGATTGTATTGCTATTGAAAGACATATCACGCATTTCATCCGGATTGAACATTCCCAAAATCATCGGAAGATTCAAATGTGTTGGATCTGACAATCGAGTCGCCAGCTTCGATCCCCAGAACGGAGTTCCAACTGTCGTGATCGAATCGACTTGCTTGGCATATTTCGCAAATCGCTTCACATCTTTTCGGTATTGGCCTTCGCGGTTTTTCGCTTCCGAAACCAACGTGTCCACATACCAGATCATCGTCACCAATCCACCCTGCGAATGCGCGACAAAACTGATTTTGTCATCTGGCTGAATCGGTCGATCTTTGAAAATGTTGTCGATGAAATCCGACAGCTGAGCCTCGGCGTACTCGAACGTGTTCTTGTATTCATCCGTTCGGTGATAGGTGAAGTTATAGAATTTGTGTTCGTAGTTTGGATTGATCTCAGTCAGATGCTTTTCCAAAGCCAGCGCCATGGTGACCGGACTTGTTGGGTCATTTGGATTTGAAAGCTCGCCCCAAGTGGTGTTGTTACCGCCGATTCCATGCACGCCGATGATGATGTGTCTCGGAAGCGATGCGATATTGCGATCTTTCGTAGAGCTGTGGATACAGCTTGAAAGAACGATTGACACAAATAGCCCCAAAGCGACGTTTAAAACTGAAAATGTTTTCATGAATTAAACTTTAACGACAGCTGACAGTGAATCACAGTCCAGTTTGGCCACCCAACAGAAGGTCGAGGGAAAATTGCCACACCAAAATGTCCTCTGCTAAGGTCCTACTTCAAACGACCCCGACAAAACTTTTGCCAAAACGATTGCAACGCAAATCGACTGAGTATTTGGATCAACAAATTTTTTTTTAAACTGGAATGCATTTTGAAACATCTCAGAACTTCAAACCCTGGAGGTTCTGAGATGAAAACCCTACTGGTATTAACGACCTTTTTCTGTTCGTTTGTCTGGGCGGCTCCGTCGCTCTATGTCGAAGATACAAACGAATATTCACACTATTACACGCGCCAACAAGCCGGCGACATGCTGAGAAGCTTTACTGGTTGCAACAGTCAGAAGATCGGTAGCTTTGTCGTCGACGACTGCGCAGTGAAAGTCAAAACCATCGTGGACGAACACGAGATGCCACCCGAAAACGACAAAGACTTTGTCTGCCACTTTGAATATCAAAGCTACAATCCTGACTTCTACAAAATTCTTGTGGCCGCCTGTCAGTGATCACTCTTGAATCTCTCCGGTCTCTGATTTCGTCTGTTTCCGAGAGATTCATCCGTGCTGAAACAACGACGCTGGCTTCGTCCGTCGCTTTTTATACGGCTTTGTCACTGGCGCCGTTGTTGGTTTTGTTTGTCACTCTTTGCAGTCAGCTCAGTCTCAATCTGCAGCAAGCGCTATACATACAGGTGGAGACGGCTGCCGGCGGCGATGCGGCCCGAACCGTTGAACTGATCGTTGAAAATGCCAAAGAGCGGCCGGATCTGGCCACGCTTTCCGGTCTGCTAGGACTCTTCGCCCTGCTTTTTTCCGCCAGCCTGATCTTTGGCGAAATGAAATTCGCGTTTAATAAAATTTTCGACTGCAAAACCCCACCCCCCGTGGACGAGCCCTTTCTGGCCCAGGTCTGGCATTGGCTCGAATCGCGCCTGCGCCATATTGGCATTGCTCTTTGCTGCCTGCTTCTGGTCATCCTGTCGCTGGTGGTTTCTTCGGCTCTTTCGGCAGCGGCCCTTGATTCCCCGATCTGGCGAAATCTCAATCTGGGGCTTTCATCACTTCTCTACATTGGTTTTTTCACTTTGCTGTTTCGCTTTTTCCCGGACGTTCGGACGTCCTGGGGGAATTCGGCTCGAGGTGGGATGATCACGGCCTTATTGTTCGTCATTGGAAAAGAACTCATAGGAATTTATTTAGGCAAAAGCGCCATCGGATCGGCTTACGGTGTTGCCGGATCGGCGATCCTGCTGTTGGTCTGGGTTTACTATTCGGTCCTGATCATTTTCCTGGGGGCGCATGTTAGCAGCTGGCTCAACAGCCAGCGCGACAGACGTCGAAGTCTCGTTAAGCACCAACCACACTTCGCCCGATAAGTTTTGTGATGAACTCAGAGATCATTCGTTACCGAATGTTGCTTCTCAATGCCATGGTGGGGCTGCCAACATGGGGATTGATATTGCATATTCTTGAACCGCAGACCTGGGATCCGATGTGGATTCGCTGGCTGATTTCGAGCGGCCTTGCTGTTTGCTGGATTCTCAGTCACAGAATCAAAAAACCACAGAAATTTTTAGAACATGTCACGGTTGCGGCCGGATCGGTAATGGTCACGCACTTCCTCGCGATTGCCCTGCGGTCTCCTGTCTCATCTGCCTTGTTTTGTGGCTATCTGATTTTATTGAGTTGTCTTCTTCACGTGCTCCCCACCAAACTCAGCACATGGGCCTTTGCTCTCTCTGGAGTCGCATCTGGAATCCTGATGTCCTGGTTGTCGCCAGCCGGCTCTCTGTCACCGCTGTTGATGAATGTGTCGCTGCTGACGACAGTCACGGTTGGCCTCTCTGCCAATTTAACACGCATCCAACAACTGCATACTTTGCAGTCAATCCAAAGCCGAACACAGCTGCTTTTTCAAAATATGAAGGATGGAATGCTGGTTTTAAATCCCCAGCTGCAAGTGACAATGTCTAATCCATCCGCTTGCAAACTTTTTGGGCTTAGCCATGAGCAATTGGTCAGCACCAAGCTGTCTGAACTTCTGTTCTTGAATGAACGCAATCGTCTGATCTCACCTGAAGACCTTCCGTTTATCCAGGCTCACACCCGTCAGGAAGAAGTTCGCGACAGCGTGGTTCGCTATCAGCAGCCGGATGGTGCGATGGTGTGGCTGACGATGACGGCCGTCCCCCTGGCGGACTCGAAGCTGCACGAACGTCATTCGATTTTGCTCACCATTCACGACACGACCGATGCCAAGCGGTCCCAGTTGGTCAGCGTTGAAAGACAGGCGCGCAAAGAGGTCCTGGCCAAGCTGACAGCCATGGGAGAAATGGCCGCCGGAGTTGCTCATGAAATCAACAACCCTCTCGCGATCATTTTGGGGAAGGTGTACACCGTTGAAAAATTTCTGCAGACGCAGAGAAGTAGCGAGCCCGTCGAAGTTTCTCTTTCCAAAATTTCTCAAGCCGTCGAGCGAATTAAAAAAGTGGTGCAAGCGCTGCAAGCTTTCGCCACCGGAGGAGAACAAGATCCGTTTCAGTCCACAGATCTCACGCACGTCGTGAAAGAAGTCATGAATCAACACCAAAAAAGGTTGAGTGAACAAAAGATTCAGATTCAGTTAGATCTCGAAGCCAATCTTAACTTCGACTGCAGACCCAATCAGCTGGTGCAGTGTCTGCAGCATTTGGTTGAGAACTCTTGCGACGCAATTGAACGGCAATCTGATCGTTGGATACGCATCTGGGCCCGCAGTGCTCATCAAAGTCTTGTACTGACAATTTCA
>CBIHPB010000161.1:0-8310 GCA_966211485.1 uncultured Bdellovibrio sp. | reverse complement strand
TTTAGAAAGACATTAAGAAAGGAACCGAAGCTCGCCCAGGTAATCTTTCTTACCGATATCGACGCCGTTGTAGCGAAGGATCGAATAAGCCGTTGTCACGTGGAAATAAATATTTGGAATCGCGTGATTGGTCACGTAGTCCATACCCAACAGGTACTTGCCTTCCCAACGAGGAGTGGTGACGTGCTTTTCTTCGCTGCCGTTGAAATCTTGCGGAGTGAGTGTGTTTAAGTAAGCAATCGTCTCGCTCAAGCGAGTTTTCAGATCCGCCAAAGTTTTTTCGGTATCAGCATGAGTTGGCGCCGTTTTTCCAGACAAACGAGAAGCACAAAGTTTCGCCGTATCGCAGGCAATCTGGATCTGGCGGATAAAGTGAAACTGATCCGGAGCCAGGCGCGAGTTTAACAGAACCTCGACATCAAATTTCTTCGCTTCGGCATGAGCAGCTGCCTTGTCCAGGATCAGGCTCAGGTTGTGCAAAGTTTTTGTAAATAGCGGGATTGTCATCTTATAAACCATGGGAATCTCCTTCGTCCGCCGACTCTAAAGGTGCCCACCCACATTTGGTAGCAATGCCGCGTCGAACACTGTCTTTATTGGCAAAAACAACGCCTGCTCGTTAGGCTTTTGAGTATGAAAAGACAAATTCTTCTCGGCAGTTTCTTAGGGATTTTTTTAAGCACAGTTCAGGCCATTTCAGCGCCCGTCATGGACTGCGAGCCAGATACTGAAGGCATTATGAAGGCTTACACAGGTCTGACGGAAGATCAGGATTTCGAAACCAACCTCCGATGTCTGCTGAAGATTCATGAAACTTCCACCGGGATCACAAAATACCTGGCCGCCGATGCGCTCAGGCCCCTGATGGGCGGGAAAGCCCTGGCGGGCCGGAAATTGAACGCGAAAACCCAGGCCGTGGTCGAAAAGTTTAAAAAATCAGCGATGAACTCGCCCGATTTGATCCACCAATCCCTTTTGACCGAATACACCAAAGGCACCTGGGGATTTTACGATCTCTTTTGCAAGGGACCAAACCCCGAAAACTGCACGACTTTTCTGCCGGATGAAAAACAGGTCTTAAAAGAAAGCGAACTGATCGGCTCGTCATCGATGATTCTGCTCAGAACGGCCTTTCTTCATCTCAAAGGCAAAGACCAACAGTTTGTGGAGAACCGACTTCGCAAGCTTTATGTGACAGTGCCACAGCGCGAACCACTGAAACGCAAGGTCATCGAGCAAATTTATCAAGAATTGTTTGGCATTAAATTGCCGTTGGGTTCACTGTCTTAGAACTATTTCGCCACGTGGTTACAGCGAAAAACCGGATAATAGATGAATTGCTTGAGTCCTTTGCCAAGCCCATCTGACCCGGGCAGGTTGAGCCCAATTAGGAGGTCCTTATGAAGACATTTCTTATCAGCGTTTGCTCTTTGATTTTCTCTCTGTCAGCCTTTGCTGGCCAGTGGGAATCTCGTGAATTCAAAGGCGTGAAGTATCAGATTTTTCTGCCACAGAAGCTGGCCACAGTTGCCAAAACCAATTTGATGCTGACTTTGCACGGCTGTGCTCAACACAGCGAAGATCTTGCCACCTACGGAAATTGGGAAAAGGCTGCTGATCAGTACAATACTGTTGTCGTCGCCCCAGATGTACCAAACGGCGGCGTGATTTTTGGTTGCTGGGATTACTATGGATCGAACCACACCGAGCAAAACCGCAACAACGGCCCAATGCTGGAGCTGGTGGCCGATCTGTTGAAAGACGCGACTTTGAAGATCAATCCTCGCCACGTTTATGTGTCGGGTCTGTCTTCAGGGGCCGCCCAAGCTTTGCTTTTGGGCTGCTTGCGTCCAGATGTCTTCGCGGGAGTGGGCGTGAACTCATCACCAGCGATTCCAACCGGTTCTGGTGATATCCACAATCCACCAATCGATGCGCCAACCATGCAGAAATACTGCGAAGATATTTCGAGCACGCATGATAATGCATTCCGAACACAGCTGACCTCGGTTCTGGTTGGGGACGCCGACACTTTGGTGAACCCACAGCACTCGAAAATCATCGTTGATGCGTTTCAAATGATCTACAAGACTACAGCGACCCGGAAATTGGATCTGACCACTTTGGATGGAGCCAATAAGAACGGCGACGGCACCTTGTATTTGAACCAAGCCGGCAAGCCGCAGCTGTCTTTCATCCTGAATAAGGGCGTTGGTCACGCTTGGGCGGCAGGAGCTGGTGCACGAGCATCAAGCGCTTACATTACGCAGAATAGCATCAACTACCCTATGTATTTGCTTCAATTTTTCGAGACAAATAACCGCCGTTAATCCTCTCGCCAAAATCGCTTGAGCTCATCAAGCTGACAATGTAACAAGGCGCATGCTCGACATGCGCCCCATTGTTTTCAACTACTCGAACGCCCAGCAATTCCTGCGCGATTCGTTTGAATCCAAACGCCGACAAAATCCGCTTTTCTCTGTGCGCAGCTGGGCTCAGCAAATGGGCTTGAAGGGCCATTCGTCGTTGGTCTTCTTTATGCGCGGTCAGCGAAAGATCCGCCCCCATCATGTGCCGAATCTTTTGAAGGGCCTCAAGCTGAACGAAGGCGAAGAAAAATTCTGGAGTGCTTTGGTTCATCTCGACAATGCTGAAACTCCGGAAGAAAAAAACTTCTACGTCAATCAGCTGAAGCTTCTTCATCCTGCCCAAGAGTACAGTGTGCTTGAAATCGAAAAATTCCGCCTGGTCGCTGATTGGCTGCACATGGCCCTGCTTGAGATGACAAAGCTTGCGGACTTTCAAAGCGACCCGCAGTGGATTCAAAAGCGCCTGGCTTTTCCAGTCGACATCCACCAAATTGAAGAAGCCCTCAATCGTCTGGTGAACCTGAATCTTCTGCGTGCTGAAAACGGCCAGCTCCAAAAGACCAACGAGCGTTTAACCACGCCGAACGATCGCGCCAGTGAATGCATTCGCGAGCACCACAAGCAAGTCATGCAAAACGGCTTTAAGGCCATCGAAGCGCAGGACGTCAGCGAGCGGGTTTTGAATTCCTGCGCGATGACGATTGATGCCAGCAAGATGAATGAAGCCAAAGAGTTAATTTTAAAATTCCGCCAAGACATGGCCAAGCTGATGGAAAAAACCAGCGGCGATGAAACTTACCAGCTCTCGGTTCAGTTTTTTAAGCTGACCCAACAAACAAAGGATGAAAAACCATGCGACACTCGACACTGAATCTGAAACAGTTTCTGAATGCGACTCTCTTTGTCCTTTGCTCTTTGGCTGGAACTTTCGCGGTCCATGCGGAAAGTGGCCCGGGTAATGGCACAGATTATGTGAAGATTCTTTTCGCTGAAGCTCAGAACGAGCTCAACCAGCGCATGGCCAGTGTGAACCTGAATCAAGTTCGCAACCTGCAAACGGAACCGCAAACGCAGACGTGGCTGCAGGAAAATCTGCACTCGCCATCCGGCCGCTGGGCGCAATTGAGATTTTATCTGACGAATATGCGCTTGGATTTCCAGAATGCTCCCTGCGAAGACGCCGTTGGCAGACAAAGCAGCATCTGTTTCTACAACCAAGACCCGAATGACCCTTACGTTTTGATTTCGATCCAAGAAAACAAACACACGACACTGACCCAAGCCATGGCCATGCTGATTCACGAAGCGGGACACTTTACAGGCGAGATGAATCACCTGTTCTTGGATCAAGTCGGCGTGCAACTGGTGCAGGCGCTGTTTGCTCCCCGCTCGTTTTCTTTCACACTGACTTCAACGGATATCGTGATGAATATTTTCGAAGCCAAAAGAGACTGTGAAAGCGGTGTTGGCGATCAGGCAAAAAACTTGCGCGATCAAGCTTTGCTGAAGCTTTCAGAGCTTTGTCAAAATCATGGCCTGACTTGCGACCTGCATCAGGCGCAGATGGTCTACACTGGAAATTTAGTTTACGAGAATGGCGTGGGCTTTACGATGAAAGTCAGCTGCGAGCTGAAGGCATTTCTGCCAGTCGAATAAATACTCGGTTACACTCAAAAACCAGAAAATCCAAAAGCGGGAGCATTTTTTTTGACCCCGCTTTCAAAGCCGCCTTAGTTTGCTCGGCAACTAAGGAGACTTTCATGTCAAAATTTTTTCTGGTTTGTTTTGTGTTCGCGATGCACTCGCTGGGAATGGCTGCAACGACACCTGACTTTCAGGGTTTGGTCGAGCTTAGCAATCAGCAAAAGATCTATGCTGTTCATTACAAAGCGGTTGAAGGTCAACCGACAGTTGTTCTGATCAATGGTCTGACTTACACAACAAAGAACTGGGATAAAATGGTTCAAAGCCTGGTCGGACATCAGTTCGGCGTTCTGAGCTACGATCCACGCGGCATGGGAAAAACTCTGGAAGCCACAGGCCCTGCGAAAGCAGTCTTCCCAATCGAAACTCAAGCCGATGATTTAGCTTTGCTCCTCAATCATTTCCAACTGTCACAAGTGCAGTTGGTTGGTTTCTCTTATGGTGGCGCTTTGAGCATGCAGTTCACTCTGAAACACCCCGAGCGTGTTGAAAAGTTGATCTTGATGGCTCCTTATATCAAGCCACTCAAGCAACAAGACGATATGCTGAACCAAAAAGTGAAGATGCACCATGTGTTCTTCCCTCTAGACAAGCGCACGGACGATGAACTGTACGACATGTACCTGCACAACTATGTGCTGACGACATATCCTTTGGCAGAGCCATCTTTGAACGAGCACCCTTACCGCACAGAAGCGACTTTCCGCTTGGTTCAAGGTGTACGCAAGTTCTTTATCCTGGATGCCATAGCTCAGCTGCCAACTGGAAAAATCCATTTGATCCAAGCTGAAAAAGACCAGTACGTACCAAAAGCCGATCACGAAGAATTCTGGACAGCACTGAGCTCGGCTCAAAAACTGTCTCGCGTAACCATTTTGGGTTCTGAACACAAAATCCCGGAAGCGGTTCCAGCGTTTGCAGCCGCATTGGTGCGTGAACTGGTTCATGGCAGCGCGGTTTTGAAGGACGGCAAGGCCTTCACTGCGGATCCGAAGACCGGTGAAGTGAAGTCCTCGACTGGTGAGATTTTGAAATTGTAATTTGAATTAAAATTGTAAGACCCCTCGAAGCTTAAAATTTTTTAGGCTTTGTAAAAAGGCCGGCTTGGTGCCCTTTCACCGAGTCGGCCTTTTCTTTTTGTTTTCTTGCTTCGCAAGTTATGGGTTCGGATTTGCGGGCAACTAGTCAGTGCTGGTTCCGTTTCGCCGTCCTTGGCAGCACATCCCGAAAACGAGCGCATCCATGCGCTCGCTCTGCGGGCGCCTTTGGCGTTTTCGCGATGGCAAGGGGATGGGGAAAGGGAGCAGAGCTAATATTTTTTCTTTCCTCTTCTCCTCTCCCATCCACCTTGGCTTCTGGCCTGGATGGCCAGAAGCACGCGGGTTCGGGCCGGCGAAGAGGCTCGATTGCATGGACGCATGCACTACATGACCAAGGCAAATCCCAGAGTCATAAAAAATCCCTATAACACCAATTCCGAGTATTCATTTTCAAATCTAGAATCCATGAGTTACCAACAAGAACGGCAGCTCGGTGGGACCTGAGCTCCCCCTCAGGTCCTCATCTTTGTTCGCGCTGTTTTAAATCTCGTTCGACAACTTGACTGGCCACTTCGATAAAAGATCGCACTTTGGGCGAAGCATACTTTTGCCCCGGATAGACAAAAGAAAAACTGGTTTCGGTCGAGAACTTCCAGTTCGGAAGAATTTGAACCAATTTTTTTGACGGATCCGAGGTCGCCAAAAATCCTGGCAACCAACCGATCCCCTGATTGGCTGCAATCAAAGCTTTGATCGTCTCTGGATCATCAACGGTCACTTGGGGATTTGTCCAGATCGGATGGGAACTGCGCCCGTCCGTCATACGGGCGGCATCGCCTTTGAAGGATGCCATGGCGATCATTCGGTGACGAGTGAGGTCCCGGGGATGCTCGGGTGTTCCATGTTTTTTCAGGTACGCGGCCGAAGCCCACAAGCCCGCTTTGATCTCGAAAAATTTCCTCGCCACCAAAGTTGAGTCTTTCAACTCGCCAGCTCGAATGGCTAAGTCGACTCCTTCACCAACCAAATCGACAAATCGATTGGTGATAATCAATTCGATCTGAATTCCTGGATGAAGAGTCAGATAAGCATCCACAATTCCTGGTAACAACGAATGCCCCACATCATGTGGAGCTGTAATTTTCAAAAGCCCTGTCGGCTTTTCTTGGGCCGCTAGAATTTCGGATTCGCCTTGCTCGATCTCCCGCACGGCGGTGGCGCAGTGGCGGTAATAATTCTGTCCCGCTTCGGTCACACTGAGCTTTCGTGTCGTTCTTTGGATCAATGTCACGCCTAGTCGTGTTTCCAGATTAGCGATCTTGGCGCTGACAGTGGTTTTGGGCATTTTGAGAAGTCTTGCAGCAGCCGAAAAACTGCCTGATTCCACGACTTTAACAAAGACGGCGATGGCGCTGATATCCATATCTCGATTGTCCATTACAATGGACACAATGTCTATATTTTACTGTCTTTTGCACACTGGAAAATGGCCGTAGAGTGAAATGGAAGGTTGTGAGGCCTTTACTTAGCATCTTGAAACGAAACCAATTTGATTCCCTTTAGAGGAGAGGAAAACACATGAAAACATTGATGACGACAGCATTGATTTTAACCGCTTTCGCAGGCGCGACAGCTTTGGCAAAACCAGTTGATCTGGATTCGGCTGGAAGCTCATTGAAATGGACTGGAAAAAAAGTCACCGGCCAACACACCGGAACTGTGGCACTGAAATCCGGAAATGTTGATCTTGATAAGAATGCAATCAAGGGCGGCGAATTTGAAATCGATATGGCTTCGATCAAAGACTCTGACATCACTAGCGAAAAGGATAACGCTAAGCTTGTCGGCCACTTGAAGTCTGATGACTTCTTCGGTGTGGAAAAAAATCCAACAGCGAAATTCAAAATCACTTCTGTGAAAGAATTGAAGGGCCAAAAAGATGCGACTCATGAAGTGACTGGCGACCTGACGATCAAAGGAAAAACAGCTCCTGTGACTTTCCCAGCAAAGATCGAAATCAAAGGCGACAAAGCGACTGCCAAAGGGACTGTGACAGTTGATCGCACCAAGTATGATGTGAAGTATGGCTCGGGAAAATTCTTCGAGAACCTGGGCGACAAAATGATCAACGATAATTTCGAACTCGCTTTGGATCTGAAAACAAAATAAGGAAACAAAAGACAATGGCAAATCTCAAACAACCCACACTTTTTATCTCTCACGGGGGAGGGCCTTGGCCCTGGATCCCCGAGATGAAAAACATGTTCACGCGAACAGTGGATTGGCTTGAGAATTTGCCAAAGACTTTGCCTGAAAAACCGAAAGCGATCTTATCGATTTCAGGCCATTGGGAGGCCGATGAATTCACGGTGTCCACCGCGAAGCGGCCTCCGATGATTTACGATTACGGTGGATTCCCCGAGCACACCTATCAGATCAGCTATCCAGCACCCGGCTCGCCCGAGCTGGCAGCCCAGGTGCGTTCGTTGTTATCGAAAGCCGGAATTGCCAATCAAGAAGATCCGGGACACGGATTTGACCATGGAACTTTTGTGCCGCTTTATTTGATGTACCCGCAAGCCGATATTCCGGTTGTCTCTTTGTCGATCAAATCAAATTATGATCCGCTTGAGCACATTGAAATGGGACGAGCGCTGCAAAGTTTGCGCGAGCAAGGCGTTCTGATCATCGGAAGCGGACTGTCGTATCACAACATGCGCGGCTTTCGCACTCCGGGTGCGGATCAAGTCTCAAAGCGTTTTGGAAAATGGCTGGCTGAGACCGTGACCGCGGAAAATCCACGCGAGCGAGAAGCAAGACTTTTGCACTGGGAACAGGCCCCAGCGGCCCGAGACGCTCACCCCCAGGAAGATCACCTGATCCCCCTGATGGTCGTCGAAGGTGCCGCCGGTACCGATCCTGGCCATAACGAGTTTATGGACCATGTGATGGGAGTCGACATGGCTTCCTATCGTTTTCAGTAGGTATCCCCTTAGAATCTTTGAAAAAAAGCCAGACTTCCACCTCTCCCAAAGGGGTCATTCGAGAGCTTTGCAGCGCTTTTCGGCTCTTTTTCAGTGCTTCGGCTTGAGCTTTGGTGGAAAAAATGGTCCTGTCGCGCCTCTCTGGAGGCTTTATGCGTTTGTGGACATCAGTTGCGGTGTGGGTTGCTTTGTTTTCAACAGTTCCATCCTTTG
>CBIHPB010000160.1:0-8415 GCA_966211485.1 uncultured Bdellovibrio sp. | reverse complement strand
AACTTACCAAAGACAAAATTGAAGAGCATGAAAAGTACAAACAAGCGCTTGAAACCACTCCAGGAAAGAAAAACGATCAGTACTATTACTCGCAACTTCCGTACATCGTGATTGTGGTGGAAGAGTTCGGCGACTTGATGACGGTGGATAAAGCAAATGTTGAAACGGCGGTTGTGCGTCTGGCACAGATGGCTCGTGCTTGCGGTATCCATCTGATCTTGGCGATGCAGTCGCCGCGAAAAGAAGTCGTGACTGGATTGATCAAAACAAACATCCCAGGTCGCATCAGCTTTAAGGTGAATTCTTCGATGGATTCTCGAATCATCTTGGATGAAACCGGTGCCGAGCGTCTGCTCGCGCAAGGGGATATGCTCTATAAATCTCCAGGCGGATCAAGCTTGATTCGTCACCACGGTCCCTTCTTGAAGGACTCGGAAATCAATGACATCGCCAAATTCTGGGGAGGCCAGGCCGAGCCTGAATACGATCAAGGTGCGATGAAAGCGATGGAGGCCGGAATGGGTGGCGGCGGCGAGCCAGGCGCTGATGGTGGCGATGGCGGAGGATTCGGTGAAGAATCTTACGACGAGCGCTACGACGAGATTTTATCTTGGGCTTCGACTCAAAAAGAAATCAGTGCGTCTTTGATTCAGCGACGCTTCCAACTGGGATATCCAAGAGCGGCGCGAATTGTGGAAACATTCGAACGCGAAGGTGTGGTGGGCCCAGCGAACGGCAGCAAGCCGCGTCAAGTTCTCGTCAACAATTTGAACGCTCTGATGGAATAACTCTTTGACTCTCCTTCGGGCAGTGCAATGATTTTGCGAAAGCACGTTGAACTGTCCAAAACTAAGGAGGGACTCTATGTTCAAAACAATCATCGCGGCTTTGGGACTGATGTTAGCAATCAACGCCCAAGCTTTCGATCAAACCGCTCTTATTAAACAAATCAACAAAGGCATTTTCCAAAATGCAGCCGACACTCGCGGCATGTTCGATTTCAAAGTCGGTGATACTGCTGACTACAACGTCAACATGATCTTCCCAGGCAGCACAATGAAGATGACTGTCGCCGCTGTTGAAGGCGAAATCGTCACGATCAATCAGAACATGAAGTCATTGTTCGGCAACCAGGATTGCGTTCAGAAATTGAACCAAAACACTGGCGAATCGATCAGCCTGACTTGCAATGGCCAAGCTCAAGATCAAGGTGATCCAAACGATTACGAAATGCTCGAGCAAAAAGAAGACACTGTGACTGTTCCAGCTGGCACATTCACTTGCCTGTACATGAAGGTTCAAAAGAAGAGCACTCAAGAGATCGTCGAGCAGTGGATCAACCCATCTGAAGTACCTGTTTTCGGAATGGTGAAGCAAATCCAGCCTTCTCAATTCGGACCCGTGACAGTTGAGCTGACTTCGTTTAAGAAAATGCCTTAATGAAGTTTGGTTTGAATTGTTCAAAAAACACCAAAAGAGCCGCGTTAATCGTGGCTCTTTTTTTTAGTCTCGCAGCTGGCAAAGCTGGCTCAGTCGAAACCTATCAAGATATTATCGAGAAGGCCTACAACCTCAGCCTTCAAAAAGACCGCACGCAAGCTGTTTCGATTTTGTTGGGAGCCTTGAAAAAGGAATCCAAAAAATCCACTGCACAAAAAGAATTAAGCTCGGCACTCGAGCAGGTGTCGCAGGTTTTCTACAGCGACAAAGCTCAGCAGCTGTATGAGCTGGCGATTTCATTGAAAGCGACGGATCCAAGTTTGGCTTTGTCCAAATTGCAAGAAGCGGCTCGATTGGAACCAGACAATACATCGATTGAAGTGGCGATCTCTCGACTGGCCATTGCCAGTGGGGACTGCGCGACAGCGGCCGGTCGCTTGTTGAAGCAAAAAGATCTGATTACCAATATTGAAGAATTGCGTCTGGTTGCAGCACAGGTCGCCCTTTGTCAGGGCAAATTTCCTGACTACCTGGCCCAGAAAAGCGCCGTGGACTTGAAAAACTCGAGCTTCAACTCTTTCTGGCAGTCCGCCGAGATGGAGTACCTATATCGGACGGCGGCCTTTGCCAAAACCCAAGAGCTGGCCATTAGCCTTCAGGCTCAGGATCCCAGTTTCCCAGAAGCACTGTATTGGCAATGGAAGTCGGAACAGGATCTGAAGATCAAATCTGACAAAGCGGCCCGGAAATACCTCAATCAGTGCAAAACACTGAACAGTCGCCAGCTTCGAATGTACCTGCCCGAGCCAATGTTGTGTCGTCGCACGGCGGAAGTTGAAACTTTCCTGAAGAAAAATAATAATTCGGAAATATGAAGTCTTTGATTTCAATTTTGATGTTTGGACTCTGTGCCTGCGGTGTGAAGGGAAAACCCATGCCGCCGCTGACCGCCCCTGTTTTGGGGCGTGGCGAGCCGAACTATTCCAAGGCGACAGACAACGTTAAAATCAAAAAGAAGTCTATTCCTTCCGATTGGGAAGAGTCCGAAGATTTCCTCGAGGAAAAAGAGAAATGAATTTTCCACGCGGCTTGCGCATCAGCCGCATGTCTGGTGCCGAGAACACATTTTTCGTGATCAACGCTTTTGACCCGTCGTGGGCGCCAGTCTTTTCGAAAATGAACGAGTCCGACAAGCAGAAACTAGCCGAGCATCTTTGCCGTGACTATTACGGATTTCAAACGGACGGCATTTTGTTCGTGCGCCCTGAAAAAGGCTTTGATTTTGCCTGGGACTTTTTCAACTCGGATGGCTCGAAAGCCGAGATGTGTGGAAATGCGGCTCGATGCGCGACATTATTTTTTCATTCGAAAGTCAGCAACAAGCAGCCGATGAAATTTCTGACGGGCGCCGGGGAGATCTCGGGCGAGGTTTTGCCAAGCGGGCAGGTTCGCGTGCAGATGACGGAAGTTTCGGAATCCAAACTCCTGACCGTGCTTCATAAAGACGGATATTTTGTGAATACGGGTGTGCCGCATTTTGTTTTGAACAGAAAACCGGATGCCGAACTGGCGAAACAGCTTCGAAAAGTTTCTGATTTTGGACCACCGGGCTCCAACATTACTTTTGTTGAAGATCTGCAGGATGACTCGTTGAAGGCCGTGACTTTCGAACGAGGGGTCGAAGGCTGGACAAGAGCTTGTGGAACAGGGGCGGTTGCGGCGGCCATGTATCTTCAGTCTGTCAAAGGACCGCGTGAAATCGTGAAGGTGCAAATGCCAGGTGGAATTTTAAGCATTCAAGGCGCGACAAGCGGACAGCGTCCGTTTCTGACTGGGCCAACGCAATTCGATTTTGATATTGAAAATTGGGAGATTCAAAAATGAAAAACTTTAAAGGCGTCTTTTCGGCACTGATCACACCCTTCGACAACGGACAGGTGGACTATGTCTCGTTGAAACGCCTGGTAGATTTTCAAATTGAAAATGGCATTAATGGATTCGTCATCAATGGAACGACTGCAGAAAGCCCGACACTAGAAGCTCCCGAGCGCGAAAAAATCTTTCGCATGGTCAAAGAGTGGTCGCCAAAGAATTTCCCCTTGATCATGGGTACGGGGTCAAACTCGACAGCGAAGACAATTCAAGAGTCCAAAGAAGCCGAAAAAATGGGAGCCGATGGAATTCTGGTTGTCGTCCCCTACTATAACAAGCCACCTCAACGAGGTTTGCTCGAGCACTTTAAGGCTGTGGCCGATGCGACCACGATTCCAAATATTCTGTACAACGTTCCTTCGCGAACCATTACTTTCCTCGAACTCGAGACGATCAAAAAGCTCAGCGAGCACCCGAATATCTACGGCATCAAAGAAGCCTCTGGAAATATCGAGCTGGCGAAGCAAATTCGTCAGGCCTGTGGCGAATCTTTCAGCCTGCTTTCGGGTGACGACGGAACTTATGATGACTTTATGGCGGCGGGTGGAAATGGCGTGATCTCGGTTGCGTCGATGATCATTCCGGAAGCGATGTTAAAGATTAAATCGAAGGAATACAGTGATCTGATCAATCTTTTGTTTGTGGAGGCCAATCCAATTCCGCTGAAAAAAGCACTGCATCTGATGGGCATTATCAAAAGCCCTGAATGTCGTCTGCCTTTGGTGACTCTGTCTGACGCCAACGCGGAAAAACTGAAAAAGGCGATGAAGCAAAAAGGTCTTTTGTCATGAAGAAACTGAAGGTCGCGGTCTTCGGATCTAGCGGACGCATGGGCCAAGAAGTTTTGGCGATTTTGAAAGATGCCAAAGATATGAACCTGGTGGCAGAGATCAGCAGCAAAACTCCGGCGGGCAAAACCAAGATCGCCGATGCCGATGTGCTGGTGGACTTTTCTGTGGCCGAAGCATTTCCAACCGCATTGAAGCTGGCCTTGGAATATAAGCTTCCGCTTGTTTCCGGAACGACGGGAATTTCTGCGAGTGATCAAAAGGCCCTGTCTCAGGCGTCGCAAAAAATTCCAGTTCTATGGGCGCCAAATATGAGCCTTGGCGTAGCGACGCTGACCAAGGCGCTGGAAGTTCTGTCGGCACTTTCTCACTTTGATTTTCAAATTGAGGAAACTCATCACCGGCATAAAAAAGACAAACCTAGTGGCACGGCTTTGCATTTACAAAAGAAGTTAGAATCCGTTTTAAAGCGCAAACTTCCCGAGCCTTTGGCTTTACGCGGGGGCGGCGTTTTTGGTCTGCATCAGGTGCATGCCATGGGTGACAATGAAACTTTGATCTTTGAGCACCGTGCCTTAAACCGAAAACTTTTCGCCGAGGGCGCCCTTAAAGCTGCGCAGTGGTTGGTTCGCCAGAAAAAAGGCTTGTTTGAACTGAAAGATATTTTGAACGGATGAAGACCCACTCGGCTTTGATTTGGACATCAACGGATCTGATGGCGGGCCTGGAAAGGCTGAAGTCGCGGATTCAACAGATTGGCAGTGTCGGCGACATTGTTCGTGTCTCGTCGGTTTACAAAAAATTTCTCAGCCACCGCAGCGAGGATTTGAACTCATTGTTGGTTTTAGCAATTCGCTTGACGACGGATCTGCCAAGCGATCAATTGTTTGCGATTTTGCAGTCCCTTGAGAAAAATGATGAGCCCGCTTCAGGCGGCGAACACGAAAGCCTGATACTTCTGGCATTTGATCAGGAAATTCGCATGATGCCGGGGCAAAATCTTCCGCATATCAAATTGCACACCGACACTCTAACACTGCGTTGCGCGGCCGAGGCATGGGAAGAATATCGCCATCCAGTGCTTGGACAAACATTGCAGGACCTAGTAAGATTCAGTGACCCGCTTAAGCATGTCGAATTTTTTGCTCAAGGGCGCAGTTTATTTTCAACGGAGCCAACTCTATGAAATTTTTTATCGATACCGCTGATCTTGAAGAAATCAAAGCCGCCAACCTGCGTGGTTGGGTTGATGGCGTGACTACGAATCCATCTTTGGTTGCAAAGACCGGACTTCCATTCTTCGATGTGATCAAAAACATCTGCAAAGAAGTCAAAGGACCTGTTTCAGCCGAAGTCATCGGTCTTGAAGCCGAGCAAATGTTGAAAGAAGGCCGCGAGCTTGCGAAGTTGGCCGATAACGTGGTTGTGAAAGTTCCGATGACTGAAAATGGAATGATCGCGGTCAAGAAATTCACTTCGGAAGGAATTAAAACAAACGTCACTTTGTGTTTCTCGGTGATGCAGGCCTTGCTGGCTGCAAAAGCCGGAGCCACGATGGTATCCCCATTTGTAGGCCGCTTGGACGACGTTGGGCAAAACGGAATGGATCTGATTGCGGAAATCATCGAGATGTACCGAAACTATGATTTCAATACGGAAGTTTTGGTCGCCAGCGTGCGCAGCCCGATGCACATCCAGCACGCCGCGATTTTGGGTGCGGACATCGCAACAATTCCATACAAAGTGATGCAGCAAATGACTCATCATCCACTGACAGACAAGGGCATCAAATTGTTCTTGGACGACTGGAATAAGGCACAGAAGAAATGATGAGACTTCTGACGGTTCTTTTGTTTTTTGTCACAACGGCCTGCATGAGCCAGACCTATCGGATCTCGGATCAAAACCTGTCGTTGGGTGAAATCAAAAGAATCGTCGTGTCCGTGATTGGCGATCCGCGCGCCTTAAGTGAGAATCAACGAACCTTTATTTCCCGGTACTTTAGTCGGTTTCCCGATCCGCAATTTGATCCCGAAAAATCAAAAGAGCGCCTCTATGCAAAGGTCGTGGTTCTAGGCGATCGCAGGCCTTACGACGTGGAAGTCGATGTAATTGTCGAAGTCCGCGAAGGCCGCAGCTATCACGAGGAAGGACCTGACGAGGTCGAGGCTGGGAAGCTTGGAAAAGACATCCGCAACCGCCTTAACCAAGGTCGCAATGAGCGCAACGCAATTGACGATTTCCGAGCATTTTAAATAAGATATGAATATCCAGTGGATATTCTAAAAAGAGACTTGAAACATTCTTTGGCTCTTTCTTTTGTGGTGCTGACCTGCACCCTGTTCCCGACATTTTTGAAACACTATCGGGTCATCACTTTGAAAAAACCGATGACTATTCAAACATCGAAAGCGGATCCACCACGTTTGGCGTTTGATGAAATCAATTCTGAAGATCGCGTACAAAAAAATGACTGGGACACGATGCGCACCAAAAGCGGTGGCGAGCTTGTCGTCGGCGAAGTCGCAGCACAATTCGCAACAAGAACTCCGGTTCAAGCTTTGCGCACACGAAAAGTTATTTTGCGAACCATGGCGTTTTCGCACGCCGAGTTTGAAAAAATTCAGGAAGATCGCAGTTGGATTCAGGAACTTCCCGCCAAAGCGCAGGCCCGCTTGTATGAAGCACAAAATCGAAATGGCATTTTGGACGAAGACTGGCAGCCACCGACATTTCACGAGCAAGTAGAAAACAAGCTGAATGAAATTCATCAAAAAATGCCCGAGCATCCCGAGCGCTCGCCAGCCGAACAGAAGATTTTCATTCAAGCCCAACGCGCCGATGGAACTACCGCCAGCAGTATCGAGAAATCCGATGTTGTCATTCAGGATCCGCGATCCTTTGAGCTCAATGGTTTGATCGAATTGCGTGGAGGCTTGCCGCCACCGACCGATCCCCGCTGGGAAATTCATGTGTCTCGCTATGACGACGGAACAAAGCGGGAGGATGCAAAAGTTGACGTGAAGAAAAGTAGCTATTCCATTCGCGTTCCAGAAATGAATGGAATCTTGGTGGCAGAATTGCGTGACACCTCGACAGGTGACGTCTTGGGTGAAGGAACTTTGCGTCTGGCGGAATACAAAGTCGCGTCCCAAAAGAAAATCACGATTGAAAAGAATCTGAACAACTTTGCGATGAATACCGGGAACTTCTACAACAATTCATCCTCTTTGAGGTCTGGCACGGGACGGCAAAAGCCAATTGCAAGCCGGGTCCTTTTTGCATCCCTGGATACCGAAGGCAAAACCGATGCGGACGGGTCTTTTCATTTTGATCAGGTTCAAAAAGGTTCTTGGGGTTTGATGCGTACAGAGGCCAAAGGTTTCTATGGCGGCATTCATTTGATTCAAAGCGGAAAAGAAAAATACCAACCGCTGTTTCCGGAAAGCATGATCCAGGCACTTCGCCAGATCGTCGAATCTCAATCTGTCGCCAGCGAAGTTCCATCGAACGGCTCGGTCATTTGGGGACAGGTTCTGCAAAGTGGAAAGGCCCTGGTAGGAGCCGAGGTTCAGATCGAAGGACTTCCAAATTACAAGCCGGTTTATTTCAACAGTCTCTTGCTCCCCGATCCTGAAATGAAAACGACCGGAGCCAATGGCTACTTTGCATTTGTCGATGTGCCGGCGGGATTCCATGCGGTAACGGCGAATTTTGGAACGACCAATATTTCTCACGCCAATGTCGTTGTGGATGAAGAGACGATTTCAATTGCCGAGCTGGATAGCAATCTTGGAACGGAAAAAGCCAGCGTGAAAGTGTTTGATGCTTTCAGTGGCCAACCTCAGGCAGCGCTTGTTGATTTCCAAAGTCTTCCAGAATCTTTGGAGGTCAATGGATTTGCCGATATCAATCTGCCAGATATTTCGCGCCTAAGCCTGGTCAAGGTCAGTCCACGCGATACGACTTATTCGGAAAGCTTGCAGATTTACGAAGACACGATGGATTCGATCCACCTGCCGTTGATTCCGACCACTTGGTTGCAGGGATTGATGGCATCAAGAAAATCCAATCTGTTTCCGCAGACGGGGGTTGTTGTCGGATTTGTTCCGTCGACCGATTTTGAAGTTTATTTGGGACATGATTCAAAGTTCGCGGCGGAAAATATTTTCTACTTCGATGCTCAAGGGCAGATCGTTCCCCACGGTGTAACGGGCGGAGGATTTGTTATGATCAATGTTCCAGAAGGTGTTCA
>CBIHPB010000159.1:0-8422 GCA_966211485.1 uncultured Bdellovibrio sp. | reverse complement strand
CGAATCCGCCCAAGCCTTTGTCGAAGACCGCACAAAACTTGGAATCTCCAAAGCAAAGGCAAACTTTTCCCATCCCGAGCAACTGGCCCGGCTTGAGAAGTATCACAAAGAGCAGACACAGTGGGTGCTGCGAGCGTGGACCGAAGTTTGGCTCTCGAAAGCTTTCGAAAACTGGAGCCTTGAAAAAGATCTCGCTAAAGTCCAATGCCCCGTTTTAATTTTGCACGGCGATCAAGACGAGTTCGGATCCCACCATTTCCCCGACCGAATTGCCGGCTGGCTGACCGCCTCATGCCTGGTGGATCGGCACCTTCTGTCCGATACAGGACATGTTCCCCATCGCGAGCGAGAATCTGACATCCTGGCTTTGACGTCTAAGTTTCTGACGTCTTTGAAGTAGTCTCAAAACTCCAACCAGTTTTTCCATAAATCAGAATGGTCGAAACCCGTAAACAGAGCGTTCTTTTCACCTCGACCATCCCCGGATCGTAAACGAAAATCTATTTCTGGACATTTTGTTGCCGGATCCTTCAAGCATGTGAAGTTTCCTTCACCGGTTAAATCGCCTTTCCTCTTTTAGCTGTCAAAAATCAGCTGTAATATATTTTTATTGAGTCTTTTAATCATGCGGAAGGAACCACCCGTGAAAAAAGAATTTGGACATCTCGGGCAAGCCCTGAGACAAGCCCGCGAAAAGCTGGGCTACGGCCAGCGAGAATTCGCCCGAAAAATCGGCATTCACAATCAATTCGTCTCCAACTGGGAACGCGGACTTTGCGCCCCACCCGAGCACAGCTTTCACAAAGTGATCGACGCCCTAGAAATCAATCGCAATGAGCTTGTAAAAATCATGATGAGGGATAAGAAAAACGAAATCCGCAACAAAGTTTTTGCGAAGAAAAAGCGTATATCGCTTTGATTCCCGAGCAAAAGGCTTGATCCTCTCCCACCTCGGGTGGATGCTTGGAGGCATGAAGTCTTCCATCACCAGCATCCTGATTTTATGTTTCACAATTATTGCGTCACCCGCCTTCGCTAAAAAGAAGGCTCCACCGTCGGAAACGATTTTCGGAGTTGTTCATCACTGCCACGATGGCGACACCTGCACCGTGATTTCGAACGATAAAAAAATCAGCGTGCGCTTTTCAGGAATCGACACGCCCGAGCTTGCACAAAAAGATGGCAAGATGGCCCGCGACTTCACCGAAGGCCTGATCAAGGGTAAAGAAGTGAAACTGATCTGCGACGGCAAAAGTTTTCAGCGCCTGACCTGCACTGTTTTTCAGAATGAAACCAATATCAATGCAGAGATCGTCAAAGCCGGAATGGCTTTTGATATTCCGCAATTTTCTCATGGGCTCTACCAAAATGACATGCTAGCGGCGCAGTCAGCGAAGCTTGGTATTTGGAAAGAGACTCCGACCAGCCCTTATTGCTTTCGGCATAAGTCGAATAAAGCTTGCCAGCGCAATCCGGCTTTTGTTGGTGGCAAATCAAGATAATATTGTACTTCGTCATGGGGCTCTCTTGCCGTCCTTGGGCGCCCTTTAGGGCGAGCGCATGGATGCACAAGTTTCCGGAAAAGAGCAACAAGCAACATAACTCCCCATACCACCCCCACCCAACCCCCCGCACCAAAATGTCGAGTATCAAATAGACGCCTCACCGTCTGAAGCGATGAAATCAAATCATATGGAGGAGTCTATGAATACAGCAGAGATTCTCAATCCTCGATCGGCCGAGCAGGTCTTGGATGATCTTCCGGATTGGCAAATGACCTCAGACGGAAAACTTCAAGCCGATTATCAATTTCATTCCTTTCCTGAGGCCTTCTCGTTTATGACTCGAGTGGCATTTGAAGCCGAGCGCATTGGCCATCACCCCGACTGGTCTAATAGTTACAACAAAGTCCATATCGAGCTTAGCACTCACGATCTGGGCGGCGTGACCGAGATGGATTTAAAGTTGGCGCGTAAGATCTCAGAGATTAGCTGGGTGTAAAAACAAAGTCGAAAAAAAGAAAACGGGAAGATCTTTCGACCTTCCCGTCTGGTGTTTTTTGGTGGTTCTATTTATTGCTTGGAATTACCAGCCAACATATCCATGTTGCTCGCCAGCGATCCATTTTTTCATGTACTTGTCTTGCCATTCTTTTGCAGCCTCTGGAGTGTCATTCGCCGAGATAGCGTCTTGACCAACCAGGAAGCTGACGATGCGAACCAAGTCTGTTTTGTTCTTCTCGATTGAAGTGTCAGCGATGGCCGCCGCGTTGATGCCGTCAACAGAGGGGATCATCAACAATTCTTTGATGAAAATTTCTTGGATGCGCTGGCGGTTCCGAGCCACATACTCGGTCATTTGCTCGGGCTTCCAAGTCTTCACAGTCTTGTAACCAGCGTTCATAGCGCGAGTCGTTTTCAGATCGAAAGCCGAATAATCCAAAGAGTACTGTTGGCCTGGCTCCAAGTTTCCGTACAGGATATCGAACTGCTTGTTGAATTTCGCGTTCAATTTGGCCGAGCCATCAACAGCGAAGTCGGCTTCCATATTGATGTCGTTCATGTTCTTGCTTGTCCAGTTGCAAGAGCCTTCGATGATCTGGTTCTTGCCAGTTGAAGCATTTGTGATCGACATAACCTTGGCGTGATTTTGCTCGCCATGAGTCGCATACCAACGGATCTTGATGTTCGGTGACTTGCTAAGCAAGTACGCTGACACCTGACGATTTGGTGAACCGTCTTTGATCGAGTTGAAGGCGTCTTTGTTTGGATCCATCAACATCAGAATAGGTTTTGTGCGGCCTGGGCGGTTGGCGGCCGCTGCGATCGCATCAACCACTGAAGGCTCGGACAGATAGAACATCTGGATCCGGATGTCGTCGTCAGCTTTTGATTTCCCCAGCATGTGGATGATTTCAGGCTTGATCTTACCTTCGCTGACGAATTTCACTTTCACACGACCTTCACCGCGAGAACCATCATCCAAACGATAGAAACCGTAAGCAGGAAGTTCGTCTTGACCGTATTGCTTGTAGTTTTTGTTATCCAAAGACAGTGGTCCGTACTTCGCCAAAGTCTGTTTGCTCAAAAGAGCGAACTTTTGAGAAACCGTATTCTCAGGACGCAGAGCCTGTTGTTTCAAGCTGTGCAAAGCATCTTCACGCAGAACTCCGTAAACGAACTTCGCAAGCTCGCCTTTCACAGAGATTCCAATGTTGGTTGAATCATCGCTGGCATTGTGTGGATTGGCGCTGGAAACCAGGGCCTTCATTGTGTCAGTGCCATCAACATCAGTGACCAAGATCTTGCGGTGATTGGCTTTCAACTGCGCTGCTTCCAGGATTGTTTCCAATGTCACTGGCGCACCGTCGATTTGTTTTGGAAGTTCCAACTGAGACGTCAATTGATCGATCAGAACTTGTGATTGACCTTTTGTTTCACGATCCAGCTTTTGCAATTTCTCGATCATGGCTTCCAACTGACCATCTCGAGTCGAAGGCTTGGTCACCGACATATCCGTGTAGAAAACGTCGATACCGTTTTCACGGAACTTTTGAACCACCGGAGAGATGCGGCTGGCATATGCGCGGTTGATGCTATCCAGGATCACAGTGATTTTCATTTCAGGATTGGTGCGTTTCTTTTCCAGGAAAAGATCCGCGATCGCCTGAACGATGTCGAACTCGGGCTTTGATGTGCTGTACATGCTGTCGAACAAGAAGGCGCTCATGATAATTTGTTTTTGAGCGTGCTTGATCATGTCCAAAGCAACCGGCGAAATTCCACGGTGGTGGACGCGCTTTTGCTGAGCCAAATCCCATCCATTATAGGTCATCTGAAAATCCAGATCGGCCTCTGGAGTGTAGAACCATCCAGAATCCGTGCCTTTATGGAAGTTCGGGCGAAGGCTGATCGTACCTGCGCTGGCAGTAAGGGTTAAAAGAGCTGATAATGCGGCGGTTGTAAGGGCTTTTGTTTTTTTCATAGTGATCGGAATCCAGAGCAAAGGGCAAGCCCCGTTTTACCGAGATCTAATGCGATTTCAGGCTGGTTTCGATGTCAAAGGATTGAACGGCCGGACCCAAATGGTCCCTTTGATTTGCCAGTCTTTTCACAAGCTTGACCCATTCCTAACACTTGAACAAAAAGCGCCGATTCGCGGCTCTCTCTATAAATCGGCATTTAGCGCTGGGCCTGAGCGTGATGGCAAGTGCGAGAGACCACCGGCGTTCGATCCAGATTCCGGCCACCCCAAACGATCCAGCGTTCATTGCGAACGGAACCTTCAAAGACATCTCGGACCCGTTGAAACCAAGCCTCTTGTTTCGGCGTAAATCTCACATCTTCAAAACGACGGGCCTCTCGATTGTACCTGCGATGAGTGTAGAAAGAGTCCCGCCGAAGAATATCTAACATAAAATGCTCGTCAGTGTCCTTGGAGCGAATAAATCCGGAATGATCGTCTCGCCATTTAATATTCCCCGTCCAATCCAGCAAAACCCAGCCGCGATCTTTGGTGTAGATCAGCTGACCCGAATGAAAATCCACCACCTTAATGAGATCGATCGTCTCGCGACCCAACTTCTCCAGTGCTTCCAGCATTTCCTGTCTTTGCAGCTCGGTAAATCGATCGGGATTGGCCAACAGGTCTTCCAAAGTCGGAGCCCCCTTTTCACCGATGCGCTCGACCTCGATAAAAAGTTCCGGCACGTATTCATAAACCACAGGAATAGCTTTCAGCTTTTGCACGAGCTTATTGTATCCACGGATCCATGAATCAATAAAGCTTTGGGTCTTATAGGCCCGGTCGTAAAAATTGTTCCAATCTTTTGGCAGACGAAGCGCCCGGGTCGGATCATCTTGAAGCGAAAAAACCTTGGTGGTGTTTCCCTCTCCCAGAAACTCGCCAATCCCATAGGTTTTTTCTTCCCACTTGCCGACGAGATTCCAAATTTTCGGGCGAGATTTCCAACGAAGAATCAATGTATCGCCGGCCCGCAGAGCTTGGATGGCGGCATTGTTCTGACGAGCCGTCTTTAGATCATCATAGAGCAGATTGACGGTCGGCCGGGTGATGACGACCGTTTTGGCAATAGCCGTCGCCTGGAACCCCAGGAGGACTCCAAAAATAACTGTAAACAATCGAATCAGAGGGCGAAGCCTACTCATCAGAATTCCATTATTTGCCAAAGCTATTCCATGGCTTGGACCACACCGTTCGCAATTGAGAGGTCCATCGCTGTCGATATTGATGACAGCTGCTGATTTTGGTTCGCTGTTTGGTTCTCTCTGAGAAATTCAGAGCATGGCCACCACTGTGGACTGTTGGTATTGATTCAACGAATCCGTGGCCACGCGGTGTCGCAAACTAGACTCATTCACGCGTTCTATTCGATTCGGCGCTTCGACTCTTAATAGTATGTTTCCATCACGTTAACTTTTTATGTACAGACCAGAAAATTCTTTTCGCGATATTGCGGTGATATTAAGATTTTTTTGAGATTTCATCCAAATTTTCAGCTTTGAGAGGACATCACGTGCGTGAATTCGGACAACTTGGAAAATATTTGAAGAAAGCACGAGCTGAGTCGGGCCTGACTCAGATGCAAGTCGGAAAAAAATTGGGCGTGCATGTCCAGATGGTTTCAAACTGGGAGAGGGGACTTTGTGCTCCCCCCAGTCACAGTTTTCAAAAACTGATTCAGCTTTTGGACCTCAACCGCAATCAGATGGTGGAAGTCATGCTGATGGATTCAAAACAAAGCATCAAAGCGAAGATCTACAAAAAATAATCGCGCTCTTCGCCCACACAGTTAAAGAAACTTCTCAGGAGTCTTCTTGAATTTCTCTTTGCACCGGCTGGTGCAAAAATACAAAACTTTTCCAGCCTTGGTCACTTTGTTCGAGCAGCGGTCCGGATGTTTAATCTCCCAATCCGGACAAACCTGACAGTAAGTTTTCTTTTTAAATGTGGTTGGCTTTTTCATTTTTAAACGCTCGCGTTTTTCCAGGCGGGCTGGCTCTTCAAAAGATCCGTCGCCATTTTCAGCGCGGCCTGAGCAGTCAAGCCTTGTGATTCTTGAAAATAATCGGCGTTGGCTTTTAAAATCTGATCAAATCCAAGCAGTTTGCCGGTTTTATCCGTGCAGTACTTGCAGAATTCGCTGCTGGTGTTTCCCAGCGCAAAGTCCTCGGCGTTTTCCATCGGCATTCCGCATGAGCTGCAAGATTGGCATTTAGTTTTCATCTTCACTCCCCTTGTTTGTTTGGTTTTAAGTTTTAATCAAAAATAAGAACTGCCGGATCAAATCATCGCCCGCATATTTTAGAATCGGCGTTTTGTCAGAGAACAAATCGCGGTTTTGAATGTGGTAATGCAAAAGCCCCATCCAGGCGTTAAAGAAGGGGACCTGTTCAAGCTTTTTGACTTCGCCTTCTTTCATCAGCTCTTTGGCCGCGCGGTACATGCGATAAGAAAGCGACGAGTTCATCGCATACAAAAGACTTCGGATCTGCGGCGGCAGGCTTTGCGATTCGGAAATCAGTCGAAGATAGAAATCCTCAAATTCGCTCAGCACGGAGACATGCGCTTTCAAAAGCTCTCTCAAGCTAAGATCGCTGTGACAGCGGCGCCCCAACTCGGCTGATAAACGCTCGCCAAATTTTTCGACGACCGCTTGCACCAGATCTTCCCTGGTTGGGAAATGGATAAAGACAGTTCCATGGGAAACTTGAAGGGCTTTGGCAATATCTGCGGTCGTCGTGCTCCCAATTCCGGCGCGCGCAAACAAGGCCTCGGCCCGCTCGATCAGACCGGCACGGGTTCGTTCTTTTTGTTCTTTGCGCGAAACACGCTCTTTGGAGATCTTTTCCATTTCGATAAGTATGTACTCAGTAAGTAATTACTTAGTCAAACGGAATTATGGGGCTTTGGATTTCGCAGCGCGAAGCCAAAAACGCCTTAAGGCCTACAGACCCTGGCTTCGATCTCAAACCTGCAGCTGGACGTCACTTTTCCAGACTCGTCTTTGAATTCAACCTTCCAGTTTTTTGATTTTTTCTCACGAGTCATGGTCGCATAGCCGAAGCCAGGCGAACCCGTTTGGACCGAGACCATTCCGATCTCTGGCAAATGAGCTTTCGCCACCACATCACCAAAATCATCCAACTGAGTCCCGCCATTGCCGATCACGAACTGCAGGGGCCCCGTCTGTGGCTTAATGACCTGCGAGAGATGAATGTGACCGGCAAAAATCGCTTTCACTTTGGTTTTGAGCGAACTCGACTCAAGGTACTTTTTCAAATTGGCATTCACAGGTGCGACGGTTGTTCCCATTTTCACCAGACCGTTAAAAGGTTTGTGTGTGATAAGCCAAACATCCTTGATCCCGCTTTGATCGACTTTCTCTTCGATGGCCTTCAGCCGATCCGCCCACAGCTTTTCATTTTCAGGACTTGGATCGACAGGCTCGGGCACGCCAGAGGTATCGAGGTTAATGATCAAGAGATCTTTGAGCGCAATCACTTCGGGCTCTTCATAGGTTTTGCAATCACCCGTGAGCTCTTCATTTCCCAGCAAGTGAAAATATCCCTGATAGGCGCGTTTGCAGTCTTCGTGATTTCCGCGCGCCAAAATCCAAGGGGCTTTGGATTTGTCTTTTTCAATTGGCTCGAAGAAATCCTTGAGCCAAGGCTCCCAACCGTAGCCGATGGCCTTGCTCACCTTTTCGCAGGGATGACCTTTCGGGCAGGTTTCGCGGTAATGGTAATCTCCCAGGTGAATGATCAAATCCGCCTTCTCGCGCCCGACTTGTTTCATCACATCGGCAAATGGCCATGCCTTGGGATCTTCGCAGTTTTGGAAATCCCCACCGCCTTCTTTGTTCGCTTTCAAACGACAGCCGGTATCGCCCAGCACGACGATTTTCAGATTTTCTTTCTTGGCCAACTGTTTGTACGCGGATTTCTCTAAAGGCTTCAAAGACCTTGTGACTTTGATTGCGGCCAGACTTTTTTGTGGGTCAGTCTCATCCATTTTCGCGGGCTGCTCGATGCGAATTTCGAGCACTCCTTTTTCGGTCAGCTTTTGAAAAGTTTGAGTCTTCGCCCCCGCCTGCACGACCGACAAAGAACAAATAAAACTCGCCCAAATCAAAGCTCTCATAGGACCGCCTTTTTCGATCCCATCAGTCTGATCGAAGCCCGAGAGGTGGTCTAGCAATTTTTTTGCAGACTTCTCTCTTAGTTTGGCTATGATATTTTCATCAGCCACAAGGATGCAGATGGAACTAAAACACCTGGATTTTTACTGCGAGCGCACATCGGAAGACTTTTGGGCCGAACCCATGAATGCCTGGACCAATATCGGTTTTATCATCGCCGGCACCTGGGCCCTGTGGAAATGGCTGAGGCTTCAAAAACAA
>CBIHPB010000158.1:0-8428 GCA_966211485.1 uncultured Bdellovibrio sp. | reverse complement strand
AGGCATCCGAGTATACATAGGATCCCAAAAGTTTTTGAGCTTGCAGACTTGGCATTCGTGCTTGGGTTTCAGCAGGACTGAGACGTTCATGCATTTCCGGAGCTTGAAAAAGTGAAAGCGCATCGTAGGCCCACATTCCCAAGCCCATCTTGAACATGCCAACGCGGCCCTCTTCGTAAAGCGGAATCATAAAACGCAGGGGGTGCACCAGGTGTGGCGCCATATCGAACAGCTTTTGCCGTTCGCTCAAGGCTTCGAACACCAGTTTGAATTCCATGTTTTCCAGATAACGAATTCCACCATGGATCAGTTTACTTGAGCGCGAACTGGTTCCGGATGCAAAATCACTGGCCTCGATCAGCCCGACTTTCATTCCGCGCATCGCTGCGTCCCGTGCGACCCCAGCGCCGGTGATGCCACCGCCGATGATGAAGAGATCGAATTTTTCTTTTTCGAGGTTTCGGATGTTCAACTGACGGTCTTGGAATGAAAAGGATCTCATGTCGAAGCCTTTGTTGTCGCCACCGACAGAACCTGCGGATCCCAGTTTTGCGCTTTCATCGCCTTTACGGCGTTCAACACGCTTTGTGATTCGGGGAAAAGAACCTTTTGGAAATGTTTTTCGCGTGAAAGTTTGTAAGCCAGTTCGCAAAGTTCGTCACGGGCCTGTAATGTCGAGTACTGCATGTGCTCGACCCACAGGGTCTGGGTGTTGCCGTCAAAGAACAACAATGGCTGAGCGAGAAAATAGCCGACCAATTGGCCTTCGCTGGAAAATGCGCTCTTTAAATTGCGATCACGGGCTAAAAAACACCAGCCCATCGGAATATAGTGGTTGAGCGATTCTTGACGCCATCTTGCGTTCCAGGAATGGAGTTCGCGCTCCATTTCATCTGCCACGGTCTCGCGCAGTTTGTTCTTTTCGAAATCGACGATTTCTTCGAGATCCGCAGCCTGAATCGTTCGCAAATAAAGAGACATCTCGTTGCTCCGTTTGTTGCTCTGGACAAAAAATGATCTTAGACTTGGAGCTTATGAAGTACAAAAGCTTTTCTGCCCAGTTCTGGGAGCAGCTGTCAAAAGCGCTGGACCAAGAACTGAAGACAAATTCCAATCCAGTCGCCGCTTTCGACGCCGACGGAACACTGTGGGACACAGATCTGGGAGAGTCCTTTTTCAAATGGCAGATTGAAAATTCCCAATTGCCAAATTTGCCGGCGAATCCTTGGAAGTATTATCAGGACTGGAAAAATTCGGGTGATCCACGCCCCGCTTATCTTTGGCTGGCGCAAATCAATCAGGACCAAACGCTTGAGCAAGTGCAGTCGTGGGCGGACCTGGCTGTGAAATCTCAGGAACCTTTGCCTGTTTTTCCGGATCAGAGGAAATTGATTGAGTGGCTGCTGAAGAACAAAGTTCAAGTTTACGTCATCACGGCTTCCATTAAATGGTCTGTCGAACCGGGGGCCAAACGTCTGGGTCTTCGCCATGAGGATGTGCTGGGCGTTAGGACTCGAGTCGATGAAGGTGTGATTACAGATCAACAAGATGGCTTGATCACTTACCGCGAAGGAAAGCCCGAGGCCCTTTTGCAAGCCACGAAGGGACGAAAACCTTTCTTTGCTTGTGGAAATACGATGGGAGATTTTGCTTTGCTGGAATCCGCCACGCGCATGCAATTGGCGGTCGGTGCCGCATCCGAAGGGCACGAGTTGTTTGAAACGGAAGAAAAACTTCGTTTCGAAGCGCGCTCACGCAACTGGAATATTCATCGTTTTTAATTTTTAAAAATAAGTCGCAAGTGAATCGAGACTGATGGCCACCATCGAATGCAGAATGGCGCCGCCAATCCACGATCGATATTCCAGTGAGAAATGTCCCAGAACAAAGCCCGCGACAATCGCGCCGATGGCTTCTGGCATTGGCTTGTGGAAATGAATCATGCAATAGGGAACAACCATCACTGCAATCGCCAGCCACTTTTCCATATGACGAGACAAGGTCATCAGCAGGTAGCCTCGAAAGAAAAATTCAAGACAGAAAAATTGCAGAACGTAAGCCGCTTCCCAAAGCAGAAATTTATCCCACGAGGTTTTCGCTTCGGGCACAAAGGGATATGTGTTGCGAAAGCCATCATGCTGAGAAGCCAAGTAGATCAATGGTGACATCAACAAGAAAAGTCCCAAGTAAGTTTTCAAGTGCGACCAGAATCCAGAGAAAGAAAATCCATGTTCGGTCAAAGTCGATTTGGAAACGATCTTGATCAGAATCGCAGGAACAATCGCGTAACCAATCAGGCAGGTCAGGGACCAGATCAAGCCTGCATCCATTGAAGGGCGGATCCAGTTGAACATCTGCCCCTGCAACAGCGCCTCGGCACGAGGCGGAATAAAGAAATATTCCATCAGGGTTAAAGCGATCGCACACCAAAGCAAGGCGATGATCGCTTCCCACTTGTTCACTTGCGCGGCCGGCTTTTTCGATTTCATATCTTCCTTGATCGCTTATTGAGCGAGATAGGGTGTGATTTCCACCAGTTCATTTCGTGGATCAAGCTCGGGATTGTACTTTTCACCGCGATAATCGAGATCGATAAACGTGCTGTAAGTCGGCTTCACCATGACTTCCACTTTGCGTGGCTTGAAGCCCGGCACGGTGATGGTCAACGGAAGTTTGAAACCGCTCTTCGCCAAGGTTTCGTAATACAGCTTTTCATTTCCGCCGAATTCAACCTTCGCCTTGTACACATGTCCGTTCAAGGTCAGGCGCATTTGCTTTTGCTCCATATCCATCGGTGTGACCGCATACTCGGAAACCCGCGCGGTGCTGGATTCAAATTCAAATGTTCGGTCCAGTCGGAAAAAATAACTGCGATCTGTCGCATGATAGATACGGTCATCCTTCATGTGAGGAAATTCAATAAACTGACGCAACGAACGCTTGCCTGGAAGCTCGTAATCTTCCGGCATGTTCATCACGATATCCAGCATGAAAGACTTCATCTCTTTCAGTTCCAGATCCGGAGGCGACACACGCTTTGTCCAGTTGTCAGTCTTCATGTATTTGTCGAGATATTGTTGATACAAAGCCTGATTGCAGTCGTGAACCAGTGGCGTGCAAGCCATCGTGAACTTCAAAATCAAAGGAAATGTCGGATGCGTGCAAGGCGTTGCCAGATCCGTACAAGCAAATGGAACTTCGGCCATGTCGAAAAACTTTTCCATATTCCAGCCAAAGTGCGGCGCTTCCACCACTTTGAAATTGCCGGCATCTTTGAAATTGAAATTGGTGAAATCATTGGCCGTTAACTCGGATTTGCCATTTGTTCCAGCTTTCAAATAGATGAAATCAAATCGCGCCGATGGAATTGTCACAGCGAGGTCGGACTCGGCACGGAATCCTGCGCCCGCGCCTAAGACCACTTCGCTACCTTTTAAAAGCTGGCGGTCAATAAACCCTGCTTTCGGATCGTCATGACGGTAAAGAACTCCGCCGACCGCGGACAATCGTAGTGGCAGCTTGATTCCGGCCTGATCCATTTGCTTCGCTCGCTGACGGAAACGGTAAATCGTATCACTTCCAAAAGACATTTCGCCCAGCTCGGTGGCACCCATTCCAGCTGCACCGCCGATCGCTGTCAGAACTCCGTTGCTACTCATGAAGCTGGCCGGTTTGGCTCCCCAAATCGGAGAGCCCAAAGTCATTAAGCCTTCGGTTTGAACTGCCATCTGGTAGTAAGGTGCAAAGCCATTCTCTTTACCGAGGCTGAGCATGTACCAAATCAGGGAAATCAATCCACCTTGCGAATGCGCAATCAATGTGATGCGGTCTGTGGGTTGCAAAATTCCGATACGAGTTTTCATGTCTCGTGCGATCAAATGCGCAAAGTGATAGGTCGAATATTTGCTGCCGGTGTCGTATTTGAGAGGGATCACACGCAGATCCTCAGTCGGTTGAATGACCTTGGCGTGAGCACGCAAGGCCTCTGGTAAGTATCCGAAGGTGGCTTCACTGCCGGTCAGACCGTGAACCAAGAAAATGAAACGACGAGGCCGCACCTGCGATTCCGCCCGAGTCGTGACGGCCGCAAAGAATAAAACCAGCCCCATCAAGGCGATCACGATTTTCTTTGCCATTCCCTTGCCCTCGTTTCCGATCTGAAAGATTTACCTTCTGATCTGTCGAAAGTTTAGACACGATGACGTTTCAAGGTTTCACCTGAACCGGCATCGAGCTCTCGTTTCGCATTTAACCAGATCTGAACATCATCGCTGGTGTTCAGATCCATGAAATTGCAAAGGGCTTGCTAGGCTTTAGCTTATTTGTAGAAGCCGACAATCTTCTCGATGTCAGCGATTTCTTTTGGAGCTTTTTCGGTCATGATTTCGTGTCCGTTGTTGGTGACACGAATGTTGTCTTCAATGCGCACACCGATACCGCGGTATTCGGCAGCGGCACTGGTGTCGTTGGCTGGAATGTACAAACCGGGCTCGATGGTGAAAACCATATTCTCTTCGATTGGACGAGGCTCGTGACCGCGTTTCGAGTAATACAGTCCGTAATCATGCACGTCCATTCCCAGGAAGTGGCCGACTCCGTGTGGATAATATTTTTTCTGCTCGCCCGCTTTGATGATGTCATCCTTACGTCCGGTCAGTAGTCCCAATTCCAGCATCAGTTCGGTCAAAAGATCTGTGGCTGTGTCTTGCAAACTTTGGAACGGCAGACCTGGCTTCACCATACCGATCAGATGTTTTTGGATTTTTAAAACGCCTTCATAAACTTCGGCTTGCTCTTCATTGAAGCGACCGTTTACGGGATAAGTGCGTGTGATGTCAGAGGTGAAGTAGTTGTACTCGCCAGCCGCATCGACCAGCATCAGCTCGCCTGACTTCACAGGCTGATCGTTGAACACATAGTGCAAAGTCGTGGCGTTCGCTCCACCTGCGAAAATGCCGCCATAACCTTCACGGGCTGCCCCGCGCTTCATCACCTGATAGATGAAATAGCCATGCAGCTCACGCTCGGTCATTCCAGGCTGAGTGTACTTCATCGTTTCAATGTGCGCTTCAGCTGTCAGTTCGCAGGCCTTACGCATGTTCGCCACATCGGCTTCGCCTTTGATCAGGCGGAACTCGCCCAAAAATTCGTCGGCATCGTAAATCGGCAGCAATCCGAAACCGGTGCGACCTTGGCTGACTTTCAAATTCAACAAAGCCTCATCGACTTGATGGTCGACTTCGGGATTTTTGTGGCGACGATAGTAAAGCTTCTCGCAGCCTTTCAAAAGTTTCGGAGCGATTTCGTCGAACTCCTCGATTGGATAAGCTTTGTCGATTTTGAATTCAGATTCGGTTGCTTCGGGACCGAAACGGAATCCGTCCCAGGTTTCGCGCTCGACATTTTTTTTGCGCACGAACATCACGGTTTCAGGTTTCATTCCAGGGCGGAAAAGCAAAATGGAATCTGGTTCTTCAAAACCTGTCAGGTAATAAAGATTCGAATCCGCGCGGAACGAGTAATGAACAGTGCCGTTTCGGATGTACTCGGGTGGGGCTGCGACGATCAGGGCGGAACCCTGCATTTTTTCGGCAACTCGGGCACGGCGTTCAGCAAAAATTCGGACGTTTTCTCGTGGCTTTCTCATGACCTGACCTCTTCGGTAGATGGCTCGCGGCTTTGGGAAGACTACAGATTCAAATCTTTATCGATCTGAACCGAGGCTTCTTGGGCGGATTGTTGGCCCTTCTGTATCATTTCCCGGCGCTTATTGAAATCCAATAAATCATAGTCCTTCAATGGCACTCGCAGAATGTAATCCACCCCTTTTTCTTTGCGATTCAGGGTTTCTGCCGCAAGACTCCATAGCACCTGCGTCTCGGTTTCGGCTCCATCCATCTTCAGTGGGCCGGACAACAGGTCCACATAAACCACATAAGTCGCTCCCCTCGCACGAACTGCGTCGATCAAGGCTTTCAGGCTCAAAACTCCGGCGACATTTTGTTGATGCGGCTTAAACAGCGGCGGAAAAGCCAGGCAGTATGGGAGCATCTCGGTGAAAGCACCACGGCTCATGATGTAGACCTGCTGTTTTTCCATCTGCAAAGCTGGACAAGAAAACGGAACCTTCGAATTTTCAGCGCGATTCGAGCTCAGCGCGATACTCATAAACTCGCTGAGCGAACGAACATCACCGGGCTTGGCGTGACCAGACAACAGACCTTTTTGCACAAGATCGCTTTCCTTCAGCTTCATCATTTGCCATTCCACATCGTAAGGCTGACCTTTGTTGGCGTAAATGGCGGCGACCAAAGCACCCATCTCGATGCCCGCAATCGCATGAATCGGCATTTTCTGTTTCGCAAATTCCTGCACCACACCCACATGGCCGTAAGCGCGCAATGCGCCTGGCCCCAGAATCAAACCAATTTTCGGAGCGACACCCACCGGCAGCGGAGACGGAGCTTCTTCCCGCGGTTGTTGCGGAGCCGGCGTCGGAGCTGGTGCCGTCTGGGAAGGAGTTTGCGGAGCAGGCTCCATATTTTTAATCGGGCCTGTCGGCATTTGACGAGGTGGTGTTTCAGCGCGGTGAGTTTTCGTCTGACAGGCGACCAGCGCCAAAATCAAAAGTGGCAGCGCGATCGCTTTTTGAATCGGAAATGACAGATGTTGTGCTCGCATTTGGAACCCTCACTTTGACGGTCCAAATCATCTCGAACACCCGGTCCAGGCTCAAGCTTTTTTCGAGAAATTAAGAGCGGTTTTGAATCCAAGCGAAGAATTCACGATTGCCATCTTTGCCCTCGATGGGCGAATCAAAATAGTCCCGAACATCAAGTTTCAACTCGAGGCTTGTTCGGCGAATTTTTTCTTCGATTTTTGCGTACTGAGTTTCATCTTTGACGATGCCGCCTTTACCAAGACCTTCAGGACCGACTTCAAACTGCGGTTTCACCAAGGCCAGAATACTTCCGTTTGGACTGAGCACTTTTTGAATCGATGGCAGGACAAGTGTCAGGGAGATAAAGGAAACGTCGACAACGGCAAAAGGCCACCCGTCTTTTGGTTTTTTCGACTGAACTTGCGGATTTTGATCGAGCTCGCGGGCATTGATGCCTTCAATGCAGGTCAATCGCGCTTCGGATTTCAGTGAAGCATGAAGCTGATCATGTCCGACATCAACGCCCGTGACATGCCGAGCACCTTTTTGAAGAAGACAATCGGTGAAGCCACCGGTTGAAATTCCAACATCAAGAACGTCGAGACCATCAATTGATTTTTGGATCTTCTGTAGTGCGCCCTCAAGCTTGAGTCCGCCTCGGGAGACAAATCGCGTCAGTTCGGTCTCGCGAATTTCGATTTTGACTTCATCCCCAACAGAATGACTGGGCGAGGAAATGGTTTTGCCATCGACCAGAACCGATCCGTCTTTGATTAGATCCTGCGCTCGGGTTCGAGAGGAAACAAGTCCCTTTTCCACCATGTGCAGATCCAGGCGCTTTTTCATTTGTCCCGATTTTGATTGTAGAGAACGAGTTCGGCCAGAGGACCTTCGGTGATTCCAAGGTCTCTGAGTTCAGCGAGGCATTTTTGACTGAGGTCTGCGAGATACTTGGCCGTTTTTTCGGTGCCGATCACACCCGGGAAACTGCCGGATTCTTCTTTTTCTTTCGCGTCGATCAAATCGTCTTGGATTTGAAATGCCAAACCAAGGTTCGCACCGAATTGACGGCATAGCTGAACTTTTTCCGAAGGCAAACCGCAGATCAAAGCTGCACCTTCCGCGCTGACACGGATCAAAGCACCGGTTTTCATCAGATGCATTTGCTCGAGATCTTGAAAGTTTGGCTTTTGTTTTTGAAATTCAAGATCGATGGCCTGGCCACCGACCATGCCGAAAAGCCCTGCGGCTTGTGATAACAATCCCACCAGTTGAAGGCCCACTCGTGAATCTTCGCTGTAAGATTGCGCGATCAATGCAAAGGCCTCAGTCAAAAGAGCATCGCCCGCCAGAAGCGCTGTGGTTTCACCAAATTTTTTGTGATTGGTGGGCTCGCCACGACGGAAATCATCGTTGTCCATGCAGGGGAGATCGTCGTGAATCAAAGAGTAGGTGTGGATCATTTCGACTGCCATCGCCCAGGGCAAAACCTTCTGAGGATGAACGGCGAAACTTTCGGCGATCAAAAGAGACAGAACCGGGCGAAATCTTTTTCCGCCGCGGGAATAGGAATAGGCAATCGAATCTTTGAGCTGAGCCAATCCCGCCGAAGATGACGGAAGTTTCCAACTGGCCAGCAAGCGATCGATCGCCTGGTCGACGAATTCTTTGCGGTCGTCGTTACTCGTCCTCAACGGCAAAATCCTGCAGCGTCGCTTTGCCTGTGGCATCCATCGATACCAGCTTTTTGACTTTCGCTTCCGCTTC